>DATGVQ010000207.1:0-5609 GCA_035300145.1 Acidiferrobacterales bacterium
AGGAAACGGCACATTAAGCGCGAATATCGCCACGAACGCGGCCGCCGCGATTGCCCAAAGGGCGCCGTTGGTGAGCGCACGCGAGCCGATGCGGTAGGCGGCAAACAGCACAATCGCCGTTACCGCCGGTTTCATACCATAGAGTATCCCCGCCACCGCCGGTACATTGCCGAAGGCAAGATAAATCCAGGTGAGCGCGATTAAAATAAAAACCGACGGCAGCACAAACAAACCGCCGGCGACAATCCCGCCCTTGACGCCGTGCATCAGCCAACCGATATAAGTGGCGAGCTGCTGCGCCTCGGGCCCCGGCAGCACCATGCAGTAATTGAGCGCATTCAAAAAACGATGCTCGGAGATCCAGCGGCGCCGTTCCACCAGTTCCTGGTGCATGATGCTGATCTGACCGGCCGGGCCGCCAAAACTGATGAAGCCCAGTTTTAGCCAATACCAAAACGCCTCGGCGAATGAGGGTGGAGGTGGGGGCGCGAGTTTGTTGTTCGGTTGAGTAGTCGATGCGATGCTAGGCATGGTTGGTTCCCTTAGATTATCTAGGGTATACCCAGTGTACGTATATAAAGTCAAAATCTTCGGGAGTCTTTATGCCTGTAAAGACGCTATGCCGTCAACATCTGCGCGACCTGTTCGGTAGTGCGCACCCGCGCCATACGCGGGAATATGCGGCGCATGAACTGCGCGTGATTATCCTGCTCCGGTGACGTGCAGGCGTCGCTGACCATGACCAGGTTGTAATCCCGGTCGCGCGCGGCGTAGGCGGTGCTGGCCACGCCCACGTCGGTGGACCCGCCGGAGATCACGAGCGTATTGACGTTGCGGTTGCGCAATGCCAGGTCCAGGTAGGTCTGGTAAAACGCGCTCCAGCGGAACTTGGGGACGAGGTAATCCTGTGGCTGCGGCTTGAGTTCGTCGATAACCTGCGCCTCCCAGGTGAGGGCTTCGACCACCGGCTTCCGTTCGCGTCGGGCGTCCGGGGTGAGCGGCTGCAGGCGGTTGTCGGTGTCGGTGAGCAGCGATGCCGAGGTGGCATTATCCGGCCGGTGATGCGCGGCCGCGTACACTACCATCATGCCTCGCTGCCTTGCCGCTTCCAATAAGCGTACGGCGTTTGGGATCACCGGCGCGTAACGCGCCTGCGTCGCGGGATCGTTTTTCTTGATGTGCCCGTTCAGCATATCGAAGAACAGCAACGCCGTGCGTGCCGGGTCCAAGCGTTCTGATACGTTCATTCCAGCCTCACATTCTTGGAAAAGTCGTAATCCGTGCCGGTTTCGCTTTCAAACTCCCAGCGCACGCGCCCGGTTCCCGGCCAGGCGCCGCTGAAGACGTCGGCGAGAAACGCGCGCAGCATGGTCCAGGCCTGCTGCGCCTGTTCGGGACGATAGCGTCCCGGCATGGTGTCGTTTAACCAGCCGTGGGGCATGCCGGCGAATACTTTCATACGGTAGCTGCGGCGGCCGTCCTCAAGCGTGTTGCGCACGCGGCGTACCTCGTCGAGCGAAATGGTATGATCGCGCTCGCCGAACACGAACAGCACGGGCGCGGTCAACGCGCGCATCATCGCCTGCATCGGTCGTGGTTGCAGCTCGGATATCTGCCAATCGCGCTGCTGCGCGCCGCCGTAGAATACCACGCACGCGGCCAGGTCGCGCCGGCGGCTTCCGACCACGATTGGGTAGCGGCCGCTCTGGCACACGCCCATCAACGCGATGCGCGAGGCGTCCACGCGCGGGTGCGTCTTCAGGAAATCCAGCGCCTGATCGATCACCGCCGCGATCTCCGGGTCCGGCAGCACCACGCGCGCCTGGCCGCGGCGCAAGGCCTCTTGATCGCCCTGCCAGCGCGAGAACAGATTCGGCGCGAGCGCAACAAAACCGTCCTGCGCCAATCGCTGCGCCAGATCCAGGGTGTGCTGCACCAGGCCGTAGCGTTCATGCAGGATGACCACCGCACCGGAAGGCAGCGGGCCGCGGGGTAAATACAGAAAGCCCTCGCCGTCCGCGCCGAAGCGCACCTGCTGGGTGTCCGGCGTCATGTTATTTTCTCCCTTGCAAGAACAGGGTCTGCCAGCGTTTTTCCCATGTGTCCCACTCATCCAGCAGCGCCGCCAGGTCGATAATGCGGTAGTCGAATTTATTGAACGGGCTGTCCACCAGGCGGCTGACCGGTACGCGGTTGCGCGCCTTGATGATCTGCTGGCCTTCCTCGGACAGCACAAAATCCACAAACAGCAGCGCCGCGTGCGGATGCGGCGCCTGTTTCGCCACGCCGATGCCGTCGGTGCGGCCGAACGCCGGCGGCAGTGGCTTCCAGGCGATGGGTGCGCCTTTGTCCTTCAATCTTTCGACCCCCTGGTTGTACAGAGTCAAGCCGATCGGGATCTCGCCCGAGGCCACCAGTTCCGCCAGGAGCGTATGGCCGCTGCGGACCTGCGGCTTCATCGCCGCCAATTTCTGAAAATAGGCCAGGCCTTTTTCCTCGCCCATGGCTTTAGCCACGGCCGCGAACCAGATGATGTCGGACGCCTCGATGCCGAGGTTACCGGTCCATTGCGGGCGCAGCAGGTCCTCATAGGTATTGGGGACCTGGTCCGGCTTCACCAGCTTGGTGTTGTAGCCCATGACGAAGAACAGAAAATTGTCCGGCGCGTAGTAGCCGTGCCGCGGGAACGCCGCCGGGGGGATGTCGTTGAACGCGGGGCTGTAAAATTTTTCCAGCAGGTTTTCCCGGTATAGGATCTCCATGCCCGGGCCGCTGCCCTCAAATGCGTCAACCACGTGCTTGCCCGCGCGCGCCTCGGCCAGGGCGCGCTGCACGACTTTCTGATTGAGGGCGCGCCACATCGTGACCTTGACGCGGTATTTTTTTTCGAATGCCTCAATCAAGGGCATCGAGTCTTCTAAAGTCATAGTGGTATACAGGGTCAGCCCACCCTCTTTTTTCGCCTGGGAGAGCAAGCTCTGTGCGCGATCCGCGCCCTGATAAAGATAAATCTCGCGGTTGCCCGATTGCTTTTCTTCCGCATGCGCGGAAAGGACCATGGACGGCGCAAGCGCCAAGGCTAGGGCGAGGCCGCGGAGCTTTGCGCGTGATGTGATACGCATGGCTGGTCCTCCAAGCGCAAGTTCGCTTGTTGCTTTTAGGCTTAAAAAAATTATTTTAACGACTGATAAGCATAGCGCTAGGATTTTGCTGAGGCTTGTTGCAAGGCCTTTAAGTCTTCGATCACTTCTACGCTATGGGTATCGGCATTGACCTTGCGGTAGATTTTAGCGATGCGTCCTTTGGGATCAATGATGAAGCTGTGGCGCTGCGCCATTTTGAAGGGCCCCAGAGACTTTAAACATCCATAGGCATTAGCGGTTGTGCCGTCCGCGTCGGACAACAGCGGGAAGGGTAGACCATATTTTTTAGAGAACTCCGCATGGCTTTTCGCGCTGTCCACACTTACGCCAAAAACCTCCGCTTTTAACGCCTGAAGATGCAGGATGTCGTCGCGGAAGTGACAGGCCTCGGTAGTGCAGCCAGGGGTGTCGTCCTTCGGATAGAAATACACCACCACCCAGCGGCCCTGATAGTCGGAAAGCTGATGAGTTTTGCCATACTGGTCTTTGAGGTCGAAGTTGGGAGCGGATTGCCCGACGGCCAGGGGCTCGGCGTGCGCCAGCGACAAACCTCCGGCTATCAACAAACCGGTAAGATAGGCCAATAATTTTCTCGGTGTTTCCATGGATGCTCTCCTATACTGGTACTGAAAGGCAGGCTCAAAAGTATACGCCTTTGTTTCCCCGACGCCAGTCCGGGAAGTTTTACTCCTCGGAATATCGCACTAATCCTCGCCCGCGTTTAGCGTCACTGCGGCGAAGTTTGGCTTCCAGCCGGCGCTTTTTTGAGGCTTGCGTGGGCTTTGTTTTTCGGCGCAGCTTTGGCTTTTCAGTCGCCTTGCGGATCAGCACAACCAGCCGCGCGATTGCGTCTTGACGGTTGCGCTCTTGGGTGCGGAAGCGGCGGGCGTCAATGATCAGAACATGATCACCGCTCACGCGTTTGCCGGCCAACGTTATTAAGCGTGCACGGACGTCCGCAGGCAGTGAGCGTGAATGGGCAATGTCAAACCGCAGTTGTACCGCTGTGGCTACTTTGTTGACATTTTGCCCGCCGGGGCCAGAGGCGCGGATGAATTTAAACTGAATCTCGTTGTCGGCGAGGGCAAGATGCGGTGTGATCGGAATCATCTCGCCATGATTGCGCGGGATCGATGGCGGCGCAAGTGCCAATTTTAAAGACTAGTAATCGCGATAGACACCCGACTATTTACGTCACGTACTGAGCGATACCGTTGCCGTACGACCAGTTTTCTTTGGGGACTTCGACGAGATTGATAAACACATCCTCCAGACGTACTTTGAGCTGGGCGTGTAGATCATCGGCGATGCGCCGGTAGAAGGCCTTCTTTAATTCGACCGTGCGTCCCTGATTGAGGGTGATTTGGATCAAGATAATGTCCTTGCTGTATTTAATACCGAGGTAGCTTTCGGCAACATTTAATTCCTCGGTGGGATGTTCAGTAATGATCTGGAACTTATCGTCCTGCGGGACGTTGATCACATCGGTCATCGCCTGGTAGACAATTTCACCGATAGTCTTTCGGTACTCTGCAGATTTCCCCTTTGCGAGGTCAATACGGACAAATGGCATGGCAGTTTCTCCTTCTTAAGTTAGAATGCTAAGCAGTTATTGAGCAAATGCGCGTATATACGCGCAAGCACGAAAAAAATTTGTTACGCGAACGCCTCCAGTTTGACAAGCAAAGAGGTCAGGCCATCCAGACCGCTCCTCCCGAGCGCTTTCATCACCTTGTACTGCGCCTGTTCCCAAAGCGGGATGGCCGAGTCAAGTGCACGCTTGCCGCTATGAGTCAACGTCACCGTCCTTTCGCGCTGATCCCTTCCTGGGGAAAGTGCCACAAGACCCTCTCGCTCGAGAACGGCGAGGTTGCGACCGAGAGTAGTCCGATCCAGATGTACTTCCTCGGCTAATGCAGAAATACTTGTTGGCCCGGCGCGCAGTACCGAACGCAACAGTGAGAACTGGGTGACCTTGAGCCCCGCGGGCTCAAGGTTCCTGTCATAGAACTCCGTTATGGCGCGCGCCGCCCTACGAAGATTGGTGCAGGCGCATGGACTCGGCTTACTCATAATGTGAGTATATACGCGTAATTGCCGGTTGTCAATAGCGCGGCGTACGTTGCGCTCTTAGAACATCCCCTGGGAAATACCGAACGAATTTATGTCACATGCGTGTCAAACAGTCTTGCTCATTTAGCGGGCAATTCTTTTGGCACGATTTGCAGGGTTATTTTCTGTGCGCGGCGCAGCACTACGATCGCAGCGGCTTTACCGACGCAGTCCTCGGTAAGAAGCCTATGCAGATCATCAATCCCGGCGACCGGATGATTGTTGTAACCGATAATAATATCGCCTTCGCGCAATCCCGCTGTTTGCGCGGGGCTGCCCGATTCCAGCGCAGCGACCTGCACGCCGCTTTCGACCGGCAGTTCGTGGAAGCGGACCATCCGCCGGGGAAGCAAG
>DATGVQ010000208.1:0-3225 GCA_035300145.1 Acidiferrobacterales bacterium
CCACCTAGCAGCTCATCGCCTACTTCCTGTGCGTCGGCATGCTCGGGGTCGGTCTGGGCATGCTCTATACGCCGATCGTCGTCGACCGCATGCAGCTGAGGTACCCCTCGGGCCTCGCCGTCGCGAACATCCTTCGCGCGCGGCCCGCCGCTTAGCTTAGTCGTTAGGTGAATGTCCGCTCTTGGCCGATAGCGGTCATTTGCCAATGGCGCTTTCGGCCCTAAGCAGTCGTTTAGTGCGTAGGCTATTGCACGGATTTACGAGGAAACCGATACCAGCTTCGTGAGGTAAACCAGGCCGGCACACGGGTCTCTCCCAATATAAAAGTCCGTTCGGACACGTTTGCCACCAAATGCTTGCTCACGATGGAAAACTCAGTCTTGTAGCGTATTCGGACGGGACCGAGTACGCCAGCCTCCAAGAGTCCGAGCCCTTCCAACATCAGAACGCCTTCGCCACAGACGACTTCATAGGCGTGGGCATCGAGCGTGCGTGAAGACAAACGATTTTCGCCGCGCCACGCTGTAACCTCCCACGCACCCTCCGTTCGAGGAGTAAACGCAACGTGCGT
Source organism: Acidiferrobacterales bacterium (assembly GCA_035300145.1). Taxonomy (GTDB): domain Bacteria; phylum Pseudomonadota; class Gammaproteobacteria; order Acidiferrobacterales; family DATGVQ01; genus DATGVQ01. The sequence goes on from DATGVQ010000208.1 coordinate 572, forward strand.
GGTTCCTACCACGTCGTGGTCGGCGCCAAAGAGGAACCTCGTCAGGAGAGCGGGATCCCCAGTGCTGCTCTCTCCCAAATTGTCATACCTTCCCTCGAAGTCCCGGCAGTCTGGCGAGCGCGGCTCAGGTAGCGGTGGCCAAGAGTCGGGATAGCCTCTCGTCAAACTACATCCATCAAGAAAGGCGACTAACAAGCAGATCAGAGAAAGTGTCCGAAATACTTGGGCAAGCCTAAATAGACCGTGTCTCATTTGCAGCGCAAGTTGCCACTATCCAGCACGATAGGCCGGGTGCAGTCCTGCTCGTTGATCTTGCGCGATGGATCGAGCTCGGGCACCGGGCCGTAATACCCGGCGTACCTGCCGCTGCGGCCCGAGCGCCTGCTGAATCCGCCGCCTCCCAAAGAAGAGGCACCTGAGCTAATCCGGGTGGTGCTGCTCATCGTTGCAGTTGAAGCAACAGTAGACGAGGAGCGGCCCTTGCCTGCACTCAACGCAATGGGCGCCACCGCGAACGCGAGGATGAGGACAAGAACCTTGGTGCGACGGGTCATGAAACTACCGCGGGGCAGAGATGGTCTTTCACTCGCTTGACGCGCTTCCTCGAACTAGGTCAGCAATAGGCTAAGAAGGAGGTTGTGGCACTACCTGCTGCCAGCCTCCCAGACAGTCTTGAACATACGGGTAGTACGCCTTTGAATCGGCGCAGTAGTACCAGTAGGAAGGTTCCACCACGGCGGGCGGGTAATAGTAATAAGGAGGCGGCGGGGGGTAATACAGAGGCGCAAAAACTGGGACGCCGACAAAAACGCCAACGCGGGCGTGGTGATGGAAATGACCACCATGAGAGAACTGGCCAGAGTGCCCGACGTGCCCCGAGTGCCCTGAATGCCCGGATCCACGTCCACCGCGCGCCCAGACGTTGTCGCCTTGCGTCGCAGCAATTAGCGCGACTGCACACAACACAAGCGTGCGTCTGAGCATCGCACCCTCCTTGCACCGAGCGGCCATTGCCGACACAGGTGCTAACAGAGGTTTCGACCGTCACCATCCCAAAACGTTTTACGTGCCGGACGTGCAATGCACGATCTTGCAGCTTGCTTACAACCGCGGGAGATACTCAACCTGCGATCCTCTACAGCACTCCTGTTATGCGCCAACCCGTTCCCGACATCGTTTGACGCGGTCACGATTACCCGCTGAGGCTCGTTTCTGCGGGTTTTTTTTGGGAATACGGGAGAGGAAGCCGATGTTTGTCCGTTGCGCGGAGCGCGTTCCAGTTTTCGCGCAGGATTGATTAGATCGAGCGAATCAGAAGATCGTGGCTGATTCGGGTGGCCGACGAACAGATCAAGAGTCCGTCGTATGCATTTACCGAAGGAGGTCTTATGTTTAGCGCCAAGAAGGGAGCGTTAGTAGTCAGCATCATGGCTAGCTTATCGGTCTGTAATTCTATGGAGAGCTCAGCGGCGTCCGTTCCTCCACCTATGAAACGGACGTTCTATATGGCAGCGATCGAACCCAAAGGGTCCACAACTGTGGAGAAAGAACCATTTCCCAAAGCCGCATTACCTGCTGGCGGGGGATATGGATTGAAGGCACCCGATAAAGAAGGAAAGTGGGAAGTCGAAACCTACGCTTGGTTGCCAGGATCGATCACGGTCTATCAAGGGGATGAAGTCACCTTGCACGTGGCGGGGATCAACGGTGCAGAGCATGCGGTGTCTATCGAAGGGTACGATCTCAAATATATTGTTAAACGAGGCGAAATCACCACTGTCTCGTTCAAAGCTCGTAAGGCGGGGATCTTTGAGATCATTTGCCATATTCACAGACCGTCAATGACTGGCCAACTGATTGTGCTTCCGCGTCCGCAGAAATAAGTTGGTGTAACTTTGCTCCTTGACGATCCACGAGTGATCGTGTCCAACTGGTCGTTCAGGACGGATGGCGCGTGGATCGCGCGCCGCCACTTAACGCCACGTTAATCTAATTCCGTCCTTGTCACCCAGTGCCCGGACTTGCCCTGATCGGGGAGCCCAGCCGGGCTCGAGCGCCTGCGTCTACCAGATTGTGATGATTTCTCGCCAGTGTCCGCTTTGGGTCGAAAGCGGTCATTCGCAGACCTGTTACTGGATCACCTCGTCGACGCGCGCTAGAAAGTCGCGGGAAATAGCGAGCCCGAGCTTTCTTGCGGTGTTCAAGTTGATGATCAGCTCAAACTTGGACAACTGAATAACCGGCATATCAGCAGGCCGGGCGCCTTTGAGAATGCGCGCGGCGTACACGCCCGCCTGACGATAACCCTCCGCAAGGTCCGGCCCGTAGCTCATGAGTCCACCGGCCACTGCGTACTCGCGAAATCCATAGCAAGCGGGAATTCCGAGACGCGCTGCGAGTGCGACGATCTGATCGCGCCGGGTAATAAAAAAGGCATCGGCCCCTACGAGGAGAGCATTCGCGCGGCTCTGCTTGATGGCGGTGAACGCCGCCTCGATCTCACCTTCGCTGCTCGCCTGCAGGACCTCGATCTTGGTCGCGGTTACTTCGGCCGCCGCCTCAACCTCCTTAACGAACGATCTCGCGTCCGCAGTCTTCGGATTCATGAGGTAAGCGATTCTTGCTGCGCCGGGCACTAACTCACGCAATATCTG
>DATGVQ010000209.1:0-24770 GCA_035300145.1 Acidiferrobacterales bacterium
TTCCGATCAACACCATCAAGGTCGACCGCTCTTTCATTAAGGATATCATGGAGAATAGAGACGATGCCGCCATTACGGAAGCGATTATTGCGATGGGTAAGAGCTTAAATCTCAACGTGATCGCTGAGGGCGTAGAGACCAACGACCAAGTCAGCTTCCTGCGCAACCATCAGTGCGATGAAATGCAGGGCTATTATTTCAGCAAGCCGATCCCAGAGAATGAATTCGCCGATTTACTCCGCAATGGCAAAGGCTTGTTGCCGGAAGCCCCCCTTAAATCTGTTAAAGGCAAATAAATCAAGATCCTGCGGATCTTAAATAAATACTCACTCCTTAGCGATCTATGGCAACCCGGAGATCAGGCGCGTGTTGTTATATCCGTCCGTGACGTAGAAGTCGCCGTTCGGCAGGAACGCAATGTCGGTCGGGCGATTGAAGTGATACTGGTCGTTGCCGGGCTTGCCCTTCTCGCCCAGCACCATCAGGAGCTTCTTGCCATCGTTCGTGAACTTGAACACCTGATGTGCGCCGTCATCAACCAGCCAAACGTTTTTTCCGAATCATAAGGGCTGATCGCCACGCGATGCGGCCGGACGAACTTGCGGTCGTGCTGCGCCCATGCTTCGACGAGCCTGCCGTTCTGATCGAAAACCAGCAGGCAATGCTCCCAGCGCGGCTTGGCATTGGTCGCAGCCCGCTTCGGGCGTACCGGTGCCTAATCCAGCGGCTCCAGTTTGACAACGGAGGCGGCGTGATTATTACCCACCCAGAAAGTGACCGGCGTGGTCGAATTGTCCACGAACACCCGCCGGATGTTCGTCTCCCTGGGAAGAAGATATTCAGTGACTTGGCCGCTCTTGGGATCGAGCCGCGTAACGCGATCTGTCCACATCGACCCGGTCCATAGTTCACCGTTTTTATCGGGCACAACGTGGTAGGGAGCGCTCCACGGCGTAGGGAATTTCCATTCCTGGATCTTCTCGCTCTTCGGGTCGAACATCCCGATTGCATTCGCGCCGTATTCGGCGAACCAGAGGCGGTTTTGCGGGTCCACCCTGCCTCGGCGCGGCCGCGAATTCGGGGTCGGCGTCGGATACACCTTGAACTGCTTCGTCTTGGCGTCGATCCTGCCGATGTTGTGGGAGGAGAACTCCAGCAAATAGAGATTATTGTCGTGGTCGGCCGGGATGCCGTAGGCGTTGATGGTTCGGTTCGCGCCGGGAATCTCAAACGTGCCGAGGTTCTCGTATTTGCCGGTGGCGAGGTCCAACCGCAAAATGGAATGGTCGTCCTGGTTGTTCGTCCACACCTTGCCGTCCACATGGGAGTAGGTCGGGCTCACCATCGATTGCTGCGTATGATCCCCCTGCCATTCTTTTGGGAGGGGCCAGATCTGGAATTTCTCGGTCTTTCTGTCGAATTTGGCGATGCCGCACTGGTACATCAAAGAAACCCACAAGTTTTCGTCCTTGTCGAGTTGCAGATCGAGCGTGCCGGTGGGAAAGCCCTTTTTCAGCACCGGGATGGGAAACTCCGTGACCTTCCCGGTCTTGGGGTCCACCTTGCCGATGAACTGTTCGCCGAAATCCGAATACCAGGCCATGCCATCGGAATCGACGACCATGTCATGCGGCTCGGCCAGCTTTCGCGGCAGGTCGTATTCCGTAATGAGGGCGCGCGTCGCTCTGCCCTTGGGCCGCGGCAGCGTCTTGAGCGGATATTCCCACGTCGCGCTGGAGCTCAAATTGACGGTGGCAAGCCAATCCGCCACAGCTTTCGGATTGGCTCCGCGGGTAAGGTCGCGCTGCGATCCGCCTACAGTCATCTGCGGGTGCAGCGGTGTGCTGCCAGGCGCATAACGCGACATCCTTTGGAAGACTTGCATAAATTCGTCCGCGTCGTGAGTGGACTTTACGATGCGCTCCACGGTGTGGCAGCCGTTGCAGTTAAGCAGAAATTTCTTCTGCTCATCCGTACCGGGAATGCTTAAGAGCCATTCCGCGTCGCTCAACTGGGAAGCGAGATTTTTCGCCGGACGGAGTTTGACGTCAGCCGTGGTGACTTTGTCTGGAGCGACGTCCACCGCCTTGGGGGCATCCAGATCGTATCCAGCCGCGCGAATTTTGAGGGAGTAGCGGCCCGGCGCGAGCTTCGAAGCGGGAAAGCTGTAGCGCCCCTTCTCGTCGCTCACCACGGTAAGGGTAATGGTCGAGCCCTCTTTCTTGGCGCTGACCAGCACGCCTTCCATCGGGCCTTCTTTCTCTGAGCTAACCTGCCCGGTCAACGCTATACCGGGCGAACTGTCCGCTCCAATGACATCGGCCGCCGCGAAAAGTAGAGTTATTGCCGCAGTTGCAATGGCTATTATCAGATAGGTTCTTTTCGGCATAACTTTCCTCTCTGAGGCTAAGGTTTGAGACCCTGCATTGGAAAACCAGCCCAGGCTGATGTAAAACGAATCGAAGATGTGACCGGATCGTGGGACTCAGCCGTAGATCGCGCGAAATTAGCCGAAACGCAGTCAGCCGTCAAGCGGTTCACGTAGTCAAGAAAAGAAGGCGTTACTCTGGTTACCCTGGAGAGCCAGGAGGGATCGATCAGTCTCTCCGATGACAGTTCCCACGCGACGCGCAGGAGCAGGTCGAATGCCAGGCGAAAGAGCAACAGGTAGCGGGTGCGCTTAACTGGATGGGACGATAATTAAATGCCCTGACCGACTTCCTCTGTAGCGTATCAAGAGCTGCGGGGAGTTCTCGCACTGTACGGCTGGACGTAGCCCGTCCCCGTCCTCACCGCTCCACGACCCGCACCATACGGCTGTTCTTGTATTCCGACAGCCACACAGCTCCGGCCTGATCGACAGTCATCTTTCGCACTTGCGAATCCAGCCCGGGCAGGGGGTACTCGGTAAATTTGGCTGTGACGGGATCGAAGCGAACGATCTTATTGGCCGTGAACTCATCAAACCAGATCTTCCCGTGATGATCGACGACGATGTCGTAGGGCCCTGAGTCCGGCGTCGGGATCTCCCACTCTTGGATCTTTCCGGTATCAGGGTTGAGCAGCGCAATCTGGTTCGTGTTGTATTCGGTGAACCACACGTTGTCGTTGCGGTCGAGCGTCAGGCGGCGCGGACCCGCGTAGCGCGTGGGCGGCGCATATTCCTTGATCACGCCCGTGGCCGGGTCGAGCATGCCGATCTTGTCGCCGGAGAACTCGCAGAACCAGACATGATTGCGGGAATCGACCACAATCCCATAAGGCCGGGAGCTCTTGGTGGGGATAATGTATTCCTTGAAGCTCTCCGTCTGGGGATTAAAACTGGCGATGCGGCCGCCGCGGATTTGCGTCATCCAGATCAATCCATCTTTCCCGAGGGACAAACTGTGGGGGCTAGAGCCTTCGTGCGGCAGCGGGTAGCGCTTCATTTGGCCGGTCCGGGAGTCCAGACGCCCAAGATGGTTGCCGCGGCTCTCCGTCCACCAGATAAAGCCGCTCTTGTCGGCGAGGGCCCCATGCGGGCGGGCTTTGGCCGGAATCGGAAACTCCCGAAACTCGCCTGTGTTCGGATTCAAACCCCCGATCTTGTCTGCAAAGCGCTCGACAAACCAGATATGGCCCTGCGGGTCCACGGTGAGATTGTGGGGGACCGCTGTCCGCGTAGGAATATCGAACTGAGTGATAATGACGTCGGCATCGCTATGTGTATTACGGTAGGCGACTGCCTTGGGAAAGTTAACGCCGGGCGCTTTGTCCGGACCAAAGTATTTGGAGTAATAGGCCGCGAGCCGCTCGGTCTCCTCGTCGGTTGCCGCCATGGCTCGCTCATCGGAGATTTCCTTGTAGTTCGGCCTGCCGGTTTCTTCCACCCGCCCCATGTCGAGGATGACTTTTTTCCAACCCAGCCGGTCAAAGCGGTTGGCGACGATGTTCACCGGGCCATGACAGTTCACGCAGCGATTGATGACCAACTGTTTTGTGCCATCCCGATCGTCGGGAAGTTGCGGGATCCAGTCTGCCGGGGTGAGAATCGGCGAGGAAGGTTTCGCGAGCGTGAGGTTCAACGAGGTCCCTTTACCGGCAGCGATCTCGACCTCTGCCTTGGTGCTGTCCTCATGCCCGCCCAATCCCGCGGACACCTCACTTCTCCCGGGGTACAGCCCGGGCACATTGTAGTTCCCTCCGTGCGAGAACACCGTGACCGTGATTCCCCGCTCGAGGTGGCGAATTTTCACCGCCGCGCCGGTCACTGGTTTGCCGCTTTCATCGCGCACCGCGCCCTGGAGGCTCCCCATCTCTATCGCCTCTGCGCTCGGGACGCCTCCCCAAGACCAGGCGAGTATCAAGCCGAGCAAAAGAACAATCACGTTGAACCCGGGGTTTCGACCTTGTTGCAGGTCTGAGTCATAAGTCGAAATCTGCATGGCACCCTCCATAACAATCGCTCTGATGGACTGAGACGTACGCCGATGAAGCCCGGCCTTTTCCCTAACCTAGCATGTCCCGATTTTGGGGACAATTTGAAACGTCCTTAATATTGGGACATGCAAAAAATTATCTATAGCCAACAAGCCAAAATCCTTCGAGATGCGATAAAAGAGGCTGGGGAACCATGAAAAAAGGAGAAACGCCATTTATCCCATATCGACATGGAAAAACCAGCCCCGATAATGTCTGTATGGGAAAATATAAGAATACCCGATATTGGGGCGTGTGGATTAACGGCAAATTATTGGCCGTAATGGTTTATAAGAAACGGGCGGTACAATCTAAGGAGGCACTATTTCCAGTAGGGCCCTCCGGTTGAGCGTAACGCGCGACTTTCAGCCGATCTTCTGTCGGAGCGAAGCAGCGCGTAGGGCGGAAAAGCGCAGCGCCTTCCGCCGCTGGGTTTTACTCTCTTTGGGTTTCCCCTGCCCGCAAATCGGGAACCTTACCTGCCCAATCCTTGAAGGGTAAAGCCCCAATGTTGTTCATTGGGCCCAACGCCAAAAAATGACTTACACGTTAGGCCCGCGCAAGTTCGAGCCGGAACTGTGTGTTAATTTCCCTCGCGCGTGCAGTGGGCACGCCCCATTCTTTCGCCAGCTTTGGCCACGCAGCCAAGGCGTCTCCTACCGCCTTGAGATAAGGCGCTCCGTTTTCCTTTAGTTCGAATTTCGCGCCGAATTCGAGCAAGTCCTTGCGCGTAAACCCGTCCGAGCGGCCTTGCGAGGGTCATTTGGTGCGCCTTGGTGTAACCAGCTCCTTTGGCATAGGTGAGGTCGTAGGCCGGGGCAAGCTCCCAGCGCCCGTCGGGGTGCATAAGGAAGCTGTGGTTCTTCACATGGTCGTCCTGGTTTCTCGCCATCAGGTTGAACGCAGTGCGCAGGTACGCTTGCTCGAGCGCCGGGTAGCCCAAGTTTAGCCGTAGGATGAGCCGCATCCATTGTTCATAGGAGTAGGTTTGGGGCGCGTTGTAATCGGCGTGCTCCATACCGCCCAGCGTATGGACATGGAGCTTTTTCACGCCGTCGCGATCAAACCGCTTGATCATGAAGTGTGCGAGGTCGCCTTCTTCGAGCAGGTAGGTCTCCTGCGTGCGAATGCCCGCCTTTTTCGCGAGTAGCGAGTACACATACTCGATGCGGTTGTACGACTGGTGCCGGAAGTCCGGCTTTCCGAGTTCACCCACGCCATCGAATTTGATAATCCAGTGCTCATCCCCCACGCGCGGCTTCGCGTGCGCCGAGCGCACCTGGTTCTTTTTCTGGTTCCAGAGGATGATGGCTTTTGCTCTTGCGCCACCTGCAGAGGAACCCACCTGCATGATTTCTCGCACCGCTTCGCCGCCCTTTCCCTCGATAACGCGTCGTGCTTGGTCGACAAGGCTCTTCACCTCGAGCGCTTGCGTCTCAAGGACGGTCCTTCTGTCGGAAAGGGCCGGCTCGAATTCCAGCGCGCCCACGGCCCGCTTGCCGATGTAGAGCAGCCGCTGGACCGGGGACAGCGCTTTGTCCGGCTCTCCCTTACTGACGAAGTACTGACGGATGATTTCGTTGCCGAACCGGTCGGGAAGTGCATCGGCCAGGACCCCCGGCAAACCGTTGAACGCCTCGACGCGCCTAAGGCTTGGAAACTCGAAGCTCCCGCGTCGGGTGAGCGGCAGGTGCACAGGGGAGATCTCCAGACCGCCCGCTCTAAACCCCGGCGTGTAGTTGAACACGACCCGTCCGTTCGGAAGTTCGGACACGGCCCCGACATCGTGGCCCCAGAGCATGACGCGCGCGAGCGCGGCCACAGCCGGCGTGTTGCGCGTAGCCATCGGTTAGCGCCCCTTCTTTCGCCGGACCCGCTTTCGCTCCGCACCTTTGGAGGCGAGCAACGCGACCGGGTCCGGAGGTAGCTCCGGGAGAAAGGCATCGAGTGCGTCGAGCTCGCCGAGCGTCCTCAGCACTTTCACAAGTGTGGTGAGCCGGGCGTCGCGGCCGCCCTCCATTGCCTTCACCACCGAGCTAGAAAGCCCGGACTGCAAAGCCACGTCCGCGATGCGCAGCTCTTGCGCAATCCGCCGCCCACGCAGCCGGTGGCCAAGTTCCGCGAGGATTTCATTGTTGGTTTTCGATGGGTTCATAAGTCAAGTTTAATAGCCCTTAAAAAGGTCATTAATGCTCGTTAATAACGATAAGAGACAATATACAGGCTATTATACAATATTCAATATGCAGTATTTAGAAGCCCTTATAAAGGCTACTACATCGCTAAATTGGACGTAATGGCCTTTTTAGAACCCTTTAAATATGAAAGCTAAGAAATTTACATCTCGAGGAAGTTCCATTGTAAAAGAAAATTGAATATCAAAATCTCCCAAGTAGGAACCTTCATCTCCGCCCGTGCATGGACGGAATCCAGGATACGCAATTTCATTACGAGGTTGGCAAGCAGCTTGCACCTCTGCGTGATGAGGGCATCCTCGTCATTGGTAACGGGAACATTATTCACAATCTGCGGCGGATGAAACGGGGCGAAGACGCGTTGCCGTTTGATTGGGCAATACGCTTCAACGATAAAGTGCGCGAGTATCTTGCATCGCGTAACCACGAAGCGCTCATCGATTATGTAAGGCTCGGCGACGACGCGCGCCTGTCGGTGCCGACGCTGGAACATTATCTTCCGTTAGTCTATATCGCGGCACTACAAAGCGAAGGCGAATCGATGCCGTTTGACCAGTAACGGAAGTCGTTGAAATACTGGTGGCTATGGGTGGACTCGAACCACCGACCTCAGCATTATGAGTGCCGCGCTCTAACCAGCTGAGCTACATAGCCATGAGGAGGCGCGATTGTGGTTTTTCATGCCGCTCTTGTCAAGAAAGCATGCGATCTACTAACAGATTAGGTAATTTATTTTAGAGGAGGAATGTTTTTAGCGGCCACTAGCCAGCCCCGGCTGCACTTGCACATCGAGTTCTCCGGTCACAGTTAAAACCTTAACTTCCGTCCCCGCTCCGTTGCGCTCGAAACGTAAATCGACGTTGCTGCCACCCACGCGCAGACCGATTAACTCCAGGTAATGGACAAATTCCGGCAATATCGGCCGCACGATGCGCAGACGCTGCTCGAACGCCTCGGGCACGAGGCCTAGCATCGTTTCCAGCAAATAAGGCGCCGCCCCGGCCGCCCAGGCCTGCGGGTGGTTGGCGACCGGATAGCGCACCGGCACACCGTAATCCTGGCGCGAAAAGCCGGCGAACAATTCCGGCAAGCGATAGCCGGGAAAACACATGGCGGCCCGAATAATGCCGTCAAAAATGCGCGCGGCGGCGTCATCGAAGCCATAACGGCGCAGCCCAGCGGCGATAAGCGCGTTGTCGTGCGGCCATACCGTGCCTAAATGATAGCCGATGGGATTATAGCGCCGCGCGCGCGTGGAGAGCGTGCGCACCCCCCAACCGCTGAACATATCGTCGCCCATCAATTTGCGCGCCATCTTGCTCGCCTTATCGCCGTCGGCAATGCCGGCCCAGAGCGCATGCCCCGGATTGGAGGCAAGCACCGCTGCCGGTTTATGATCCGCTTGCAGCGCGAGGGCGTAATACTCTTGCTCTGCCAGCCAAAAGTCGCGATTGAAGCGCGCGCGCAACTGTTCGGCTTCCTGCAACAACTGCTGCGCGCGCTGGTCCAAGCCCTCGCGCCGATAGAGCTCAGCGATATTGCATTTGGCGTAATACACGTAGGCTTGCGCCTCCACGAGCGCGATCGGCGGCGCAGCCAGGCTGCCGTCGGCATTGACAATAGCGTCGCCGGAATCTTTCCAGCCTTGATTGATTAGCCCGCCATGCATATTGCTTTGGTATTCGATATAGCCATCGCCGTTCAGATCGCCAAACTGCGCAATCCATATCAGCGCCCGCTCGATTGGGGATCTCAAATCATTGAACAGGGTTAAGTCGCCGGTCCAGGCGGCGTGGCGCCCAAGCAAGATCAGAAACAGCGGGGTCGCGTCAATGCTGCCGTAATACGGGCTATGCGGAATCGCATCGAGATGCGCTAACTCGCCATCCCGGATTTCGTGCAAGATCTTGCCCGGTTGCTCGTCGCGCCAGGCATCCACCCGCTGGCCCTGATAGTGCGCCAGCAGACGCAGCGTCTGCTCGGCGATGCCCGGTTCATAGGCCAGGGTCTGCAGGCCGGTAATTAAACTGTCGCGCCCAAATAAGCTTGCAAACCAGGGCAAGCCGGCGGCAAAAAATTGTTCTCCCGCGAGCTTGCTTTTTAACATATGTAAGTCGCATAGCGACCGGATTATCACGTTTTTCAATAGGAGGCTGTCGGTGCGGATCTCGGTGTGCTGCGCGATGCTTTCGCGCGCGGCTTGATGCAGATCTTTCGCCATCTGCTCCAGATCCGGCTGCACCTCTACCTCCGCCAGGGCAGGATGCGAAGATTCGGAAACAGCCAGGATGATGCGGATTTGCTGGCTTTCTTGCGGCTGTAGGCGCAAGTGAAAATGGGCAGCGGCGGTCGTCATGCGATGCGGTGCGGGAATAAAGATGCTGATTAACTCCCGGTGCAGGCCGTCCTTACCGTCATAGCGAAAATGAAGAATATTATTCCTCCAGGCCGGGGGATGCCGTTTGCCAGGGATCTCCTCGAGTAACCCACGCACGGCAAAAACATCTTCGAAACCGCAGCGCAATTCGAACGAAACCGGAAATTCAATCGGCTCAGGAGAAAAATTCTGGAAGCTAATCACTTCATAAAGCGCGAGATTGGTTCCACACACCATGCGTTCCCATTTGATGCCGATGCGTTCCTTCAAAATGGCCCCTTTGCCGGCGGTTTTAATATCGGCATTGGTCAATTCAAAAATCGCCCTAAAACCCTGTTCGTCGGTCGCCACTAACATTTGCGGCTTACTGTCGCCCAGCCATATTTCATAACCATTAAGAAAACGGCAATCATGATAATAAAGGCCGCAGCCATGGCCCGACGATATCGGCACGCAGCCGTCGGGTTCAGCCAGGAAAAACAGATCCCGGTCCTTAATCACGATCGCATTGGCAATACTGCGCCCCGTGGATGGCGTGCGCTTAGCGAGCACCTGGTGCTTACGTTGCTGCTTGGGAGATTCCTGCTTATTAGAGCGATCCGGTCGTGGTTTTGTCTGTGGCATTAGGTAGACTCGATTGTCGTTTGTGAAAACCAAAATACAGTGCGGCGATAGCGACACCGGCAAGCGCCAGCGCCAAGGTAAATCTACCGCTGCGGACCCAGGAAGAAAATCCGGCTGTAGGTTAAGAAAAGAATCGGGGATTAACCGGGGGGGTTATACATTAAACCGGAAATGCACGACATCGCCATCGCGCACCACATAATCTTTGCCTTCCAGGCGCAGCTTACCGGCCTCTTTCGCTCCATGCTCACCGCGGTAATGGATGTAGTCCTCATAGGCGATCACTTCCGCGCGGATAAAGCCGCGCTCAAAATCAGAATGGATGACGCCGGCTGCCTGCGGGGCAGTAGCGCCAACGCGTATGGTCCAGGCGCGCACCTCTTTCGGCCCGGCGGTGAAATAGGTTTGCAGGCCGAGCAAGCGAAACCCGGCACGGATCACCCGGTCCAGCCCCGGCTCTTGCAAGCCCATATCGGCAAGAAAATCTTTTTTCTCCTCCGGCTCCAGTTGCGCCAACTCGGCCTCGATCGCGGCACAGATCGGAACCACTTCCGCAGCTTCGGCGCGCGCCAGCTTTTCTACTTTTTCCAACTCCGGATTATTGGTAAACCCCTGCTCGCTCACATTCGCAATATACATGGTCGGCTTGGCCGTGAGCAGGCACAAGGGTTTAAGCAAACGCACCGCCTCTTCTTTCAGGCTAAGCGCATGCACCGGCTGGCCGGTATCCAAGTGCGCCCGCACGCGGACGAGCAAGTCGCGCAGTTTCAACGCGTCCTTATCGCCGGCCTTGATGGCCTTTTCGGTGCGATGCAATCCCTTCTCCACCGTTTCGAGGTCGGCCAACGCTAATTCCGTATTGATGGTCTCGATATCGGCCAGCGGGTCAATACGGCCGGAGACATGCACGACATTCTCGTCGACAAAACAACGTACGACATGGGCAATGGCATCGGTTTCACGGATGTTGGCAAGAAATTTATTGCCGAGGCCCTCACCCTTGGAAGCGCCAGCCACTAGACCGGCAATATCGACGAACTCTATGCTGGCGGGAATGATTTTTTCCGGCTTGGCAATGGCGGCTAACGCCTGCAGCCGCGCATCGGCGATGGCGACGACGCCGACATTCGGATCGATGGTGCAGAACGGATAATTCTCCGCCTGCACGGAAGCGGCGGTGAGCGCGTTAAAAAGCGTAGACTTGCCGACATTAGGCAACCCAACAATACCGCATTTAAAACCCATTACTACTCCTGTTTAGGTATTTTTTTGTGGCCATGCGCCGGCAAGTTATAACCGTCTTTAGAGTAGGCATGCAAGCTGGTCATGGCCTTTTGTAAATGGCCGCGTATGACCTCATCGAGGTGAATCAGCGCCTCGTGGATGGCGGCGTCGATGAATTTTTGCTCCGCGGACGGCGCTTTCTTCAATACATACGACAACACTTGTTCGCTTGTCGCCGGCCGGCCGATACCGATGCGCAGCCGCAAAAAATCGGTCGAGCCGAGTTTGTCGATCATATCGCTTAGTCCGTTGTGGCCGCCGGCGCCGCCGCCTTGCTTGAGGCGCGCCGCGCCCACCGGCAGGTCAAGCTCATCATGCGCCACTAAAATGGACTTCACCGGGATTTTATAATAATGCGCCAGTTTTGCTACCGCTTCACCGCTGCGATTCATAAAAGTCTGTGGCGCGAGCAACCACACTTCGCGATCGCCGATTAAGGCCTTCCCGGCTTTGCCGGAGAAACGGCTTTCGAGCCGTAAAGAGCAGCCCGTGTGCCCCGCAAGCGTGTCTAAAAAACGGAACCCGGCATTGTGCCGGGTGTCCGCGTATTCCGCGCCGGGGTTGCCTAGCCCCACAATTAACGAGATGCCTTGAGGCATCAGCGCTACTCTTTCTCTTTCTTGCCTTCTTTCTTAGGCGCGGCAGCCTTAGGCGCGGCAGTCTTAGGCGCGGCGGCAACTTCCGCTTTTGCCCCCTCAGCCGGCTCGGTCTCTTCGGCAGCGGCGGCAGCCTCGCCCTCAACCGGCGCAGCGACGACGGCAGCCACTTCCGCCTCTACCACCGCACGCACGATGCTTATTGCCGCCACTGCCAAGTCATTGCCGTGTGCCAGGCTGGTAATGGTCACGCCCTCCGGCAACTTGATGTTGCTTAAATGCACCGACTGGCCCAAACTCAAATTCGACAAATCCACTTCTAAATATTCCGGCAACTGGTGCGGTAAGCAGCTGACGTCTACTTCAGTCAGCAAATGCGACACCACCCCGCCTTGCTGCTTCACACCAGGCGCGATATCTCCACCAAGGAAGTGCAGCGGGACCGCGATATGCAGCTTCTCGGTGGCGCTGATGCGCTGTAAGTCCATATGCTGGATGCGCGGTTTATAGGGATGCATTTGAATATCACGCAAAATGGCCTGGTCTGTTTGCCCGCCTACTTTAATAGTTAGAATCGAGGTAAAGAAAGCCTCATTCTTAATGTGATGTGCAGTAGAATCATGCTCGAGTTCGAGCATCATCGGATCTTTGCCCGCGCCATACAACACGGCGGGGATTTTGCCGAGGCGGCGAAGGCGGCGGCTCGCACCCGTACCTTTACCCGCACGCGCTTCGGCGGTTAATATAAATTTAGCACTCATGTTTAGCTCCTCATTTTAAACGCCGCCCCGCGACCAGGGCCGGCTCGCTCAATGCAAAAACTTCTCTGACAGGTTGTTGAAAAAGTCCCTCCATGGCCTTTTTCAACCAAGAAAAGCAAAAAGTGTGATTTTTGCTTTTCTTCATTTTTCAATCACTCACGTGATCGAAAAATGGCGGTACATCCCTATACCGCACCGCAGGTTGTTGAAAAACCGTGTTTTTCAACAACCTGCTAACTATTCTCTTCATAAAAAAGCATTAATCCATAAATAATGAACTCACCGACTCCTGCTCGGCGATACGACGCATGGTCTCCGCCAGCAACTCGGCGATGCTAAGCTGGCGTATGCGCTTACACGCCCTGGCATCGGCGCGCAGCGGAATGGTGTCGGTGACGACCAATTCATCCAACACCGAATTCGCGATTTTTTCCACTGCGTTGCCGGAAAGCACCGGATGCGTACAGTAGGCAATGACACGACTGGCGCCGTTATCCTTCAGCGCCGTCGCCGCCTCACACAAGGTGTTGGCGGTATCGACCAGATCGTCCATGAGCACACAGGAGCGGTTTTCCACCTCACCGATAATGTGCATCACCTTGGCCTCATTCGGGCGCGGCCGGCGTTTATCGATAATCGCCAGATCCGCTTCCAGGTGTTTGGCCAGCGCCCGCGCCCGCACCACGCCGCCGACGTCCGGCGACACGACCAATAAATCTTTATGTTCATGCTTCCAAATATCGCCGAGCAATACCGGTGCCGCGTAAATATTATCCGTCGGGATGTTAAAAAATCCCTGGATCTGGTCGGCGTGCAGGTCCATTGTCAGCACGCGATTAGCGCCCGCCACGCTGATCATGTCCGCCACCAGCTTGGCGGTGATCGCCACGCGCGCGGTGCGCGGGCGCCGGTCTTGGCGCGCATAACCATAATAAGGAATCGCCGCGGTAATACGGCGCGCGGATGAACGCCTGATCGCGTCCATCATCACCAGTAATTCCATCAGGTTATCGTTGCTCGGCGCGCAAGTGGATTGCAAAATAAACACGTCCTTGCCGCGCACATTTTCCATAATCTCGACTTGAACCTCACCGTCACTGAAGCGGTCGACGTACGCCTTGCCCAACGGCAAGCCAAGATGATGCACCACCAATTCGGCCAGCACCGGATTGGCGTTACCGGCAAACACCACCATATTGTCGACTGACACCTATTCCCCCTTGGCTTGCTGCCACGTTAGCGGCATTGCATATTGGCTGGGGCGCCAGGATTCGAACCTGGGAATGCCGGAATCAAAATCCGGTGCCTTACCGCTTGGCGACGCCCCAATTCATCACGCCACCCTGCCTCGCATGAATTGGATGTACATTGATACCTTGGGCGACAAAACCGGTATACGAGGCGGGGCCCTTGGTTCTTAAGTCCGATAAAACGGCGTGGCCCTGATCCGCGCCGGCGACCGCCAAAAACACACAGGCACCGGAACCGGTCATTTTAGCCATGCCAAAATCACTCAACCATTTCAAGGCCTTATCCACTTCCGGGTAAAGCCTGCGCACCACCGGCGCAAGATCGTTGTGTGCCCGGCCCGCATGGAAGTCGCGTATTGTGATTGCAGGGCTATAGTGTGTCAATTGCCGTTCCCGTCTATCGTCGGTAAATGCCGCAAACACGCGCGCGGTGGAAACCGCGACCGGGGGCGCAATAACAACATACCAGGAGGATGCCGGTTCCATCGGCGTCAAGATTTCCCCCACACCCTCCGCCCACGCGGCATGGCCGTGGATGAATACCGGTATATCCGCGCCTAATTTCAACCCTAAGACGGCAAGCTCGGCCAGCGGCCAATCAAGCTGCCATAACTCGTTAAGCGCGAGCAGTGTGGTAGCGGCATCGGAACTGCCGCCGCCCAGCCCGCCGCCAAGCGGCAGGCGTTTTTGCAGTTGGATTCGCACACCTTGCGTGACGCCGGCGGTGGTTTGCAATAAGCGCGCGGCACGCATACACAAATCCGCCTCTTCCGTCACCCCCGCTACCTGCGACCCGCGGCTAATTTTGCCGTCATCGGTGACGGCAAAACTGAGTTCATCACTATAGTCCAGAAATTGAAATAGGGTTTGTAAGCGATGGTAGCCGTCGGGGCGCTTCCCGGTGACATGCAAAAAAAGATTCAATTTGGCTGGCGCCGGCCAGGAGATCATGGGGTTGTCAGCGTCCACTGCGCGATGATGAGGCGCAATTCTAACACCGGCGTTTGCCGTGCGGCATCGGTATTAATAGACCCGTCTGTTGCTGTTTCCGGCAACAATCGCAAAGACAGCCTGCGCGGTAATTCCTCGTCATTATAGCGGGCATAATCCAAGAGACGGATGTCCCAACCCCATTGCGATAAGCTTTTAAGCCGCCCCCGTTCATCGAGGCTATGCCGCTCGGCGGCGGCAGGAACCGGTATACCCAATATCCAATAATGCAAGCCCGCGAGCGGCACCTGCCATCCCGTGGTATTAAATAATAATACTTGCGCGTTTTCCGCCCGGAAAATTTTTTGCTCGGCATCGCGCAGTTCCGCGCCGGCGGGATTCTGGCTCAGCCTTAGGAGGCGTTTCCCCAACGGACCGGAGAGATCGATAACGTCATTTTCGCCGTCGCGCCGCCAATGCAGCGACATTTGTCCGCCTTCGTCACCCGAGCGCAATACTAAACGGCCTTGGATATCCCACGCGGTAATTTGCTGCAGGCGCGCTTCGCGCGCCTGCCATGCCAGCGCGGCATTCTCCACCGGCCGGGTTGGCGCAACGGAACAGCCGGCCAGGAACAAGGTAAGGAAGACATATGCCGCCGCTATTCCATAGCGGACAGGCTTAATCACGGTTTGAATTTCTTAATAATACCCAAAAGTACTTCGTTATCCGGCGTGTCTCTGAGCGCTTGCTTCCAAATCGTTTCGGCGGCGGCGCGATCGCCGGTCACCCACAGCACCTCACCCAAGTGAGCGGAAATTTCTGCATCGCTGCGAATCGCCAAGGCGCGCTTCAAAAATTTTACCGCCTCGGCGGTATTGCCCATGCGATAATGCACCCAACCCATGCTGTCCATAATGAAGGGATCGTCCGGTTTCAAAGCCAGCGCCCGCTCGATAAGCTCGAAAGCCTCTTTAAAGCGATTGGTCCGATCGGCCAGGGTGTAACCCAGGGCGTTCAAGGCCTGAACGTTCTTGGCATCCATCTGGATAAGTTTGCGCAGATCTCGCTCATGCGCATCGAGCATATCGAGTTTTTCCGCCACTAAAGCGCGCGCATACAGTAAATCGGGGTCGTCGGGCAAAGCAGTCAAGGCGCTGCTCAGCACTTTCAGCGATTCCTGATATTGCTTGCCGTCGCGCAATATCTGATCTTCGCTGAGAACAAGCTGCACCCGCTGTTGGTCGGATTCCGGTTGAATGCCGTGTAAGTGGTGGCGGGCCGCCTCCACGTTTCCTTGTTTGGCAAAAACCGCCCCTAAACGCATCTGCGCCTCAAAATAATATTCACCTGATTCCACGGCCTCATACCAGCGCGCCGCCTCCGCATAGTTTTTGCGCTGCTCCGCGATCTGGCCTAGATATAGCCGGCTCTGATCATTCTCCGGCTGCACGCTCAAGTTAAGTTTGAGATATTTCTCGGCTTCATCTAATTGATTACCCTGCAACGCAAGCAAACCTACCGCATACAGGGCATCAGCATCACGCGGATTATCATCGGCGATGTGCTTGAATTGCGCACGCGCCGCGTCCCACCGCCTTAAGTCCACCAAATAGCGCGCGTAATTCAAGCGTAAAACGGCCGCCTGCGGATAGCTCTTCAGAAAACTTTCATAAAATGTCCCCACCTTTTGCGTTTCTTTGCGTGAAACTAAAACACGCGCCTTAAATACCGCCGCTTCCTGCCATCCCGGCCTTAAATGCAAAGCGCGATCAATGGAAACTTGGGCCTTATCGAGGTCTCCCTGCCGCACCGCCAGATGCGCCAGGGCAAAATAGGCCTCGGGTTTTTCCGCATGCAACTGTACCAACTCCTGCATGATCTCCACCCCGGTGGCGCGATTTTGCGAACGGGCTAAAACAGCAGCCGTTTTTAGATAGGCCTGGGCGAGATTATCGGGATTGGTCGAGAGAGATAAAATCCGGGCGAATTGCTGCTTTGCTTCTTGCGGGTGGTCGAGTTCCAGCAGCACCTCCGCCAGCGCCTCCCGGGACTCGATATTTTCCGGCTGCAATTCCACCCATAAGCGCGCGGTCTTCAACGCTTCAGCATAATGTTTGGCATACAACGCCACACTGGTGGCACGCTCGGCCAGGCGCGGGTCACGTGTTTTCAACGCGGCTTGTGTCAGCATGTCGACCGACAAGGTAATATAGCCGCGCTGGCCGGCGATCTCTCCCAGCAATAAGTCATACATAATTTGCGGGGTTAACTCTACCGGCGGATAATTCACGCTGCGGTCGACAGTAATTGCGCGTGGCTGCTCCGCCATCGGCTCGTGCACGGCTTGTCCGGCGCAGGCGGTTATAAGGTATGCGGTTAATATGATCCCCGATAAGGAGAAAAATCTGTTCATCACTCTGTCTCCGGCTTTTAGATAAGCAGGCAAGGCCGCTGCACGACGCCAATGTTATAAAAAAATGCGAAACCCGCCGTTTAAGTTAATCTACCGCATCGCAGGGTGTTGAAAAACTGAGTTTTTCAACACCCTGCTATATTTTTACTTAACGGCCCAAACCAGGAATCTGCGACATGAATTCCATTTTATTGCTACTCATTGCGGTCACCCTGTTTATCTTTGGCTACCGCTTTTATTCCAAGCTGATATCCGTTTGGGTATTCCGGCTTGACTCTAATTATAGTACACCAAGTCAAATCCAGGCAGAGGGGGTTGAACATGCCGCCGGTAACCGACATTTGGTATTCGGCCACTATAGCGCCTCGCTCGGCACTATTGCGACTATTATTGGCACCGGCATCGCCGTCATTTGGGGCTGGATACCCGCGTTTCTCTGGTTAGTCGTGGCCGGCACCCTGGTCGCCGGCGTCTATGGATTAAGCAATCTTTGGTTGGGGCTGCGCCAACAAGGGATAAGTTTGCCGTTGCTCACAGGCGAGCTATTCGGCGCGCGCGCGCGCTATGCCTTGTTCCTGCTTATTTTTTTGCCGCTGCTGCTGGTCAATGCCGTATTCGCCGTGTTGACCGCGCAGCTATTGACAGATTTCCCCACCGCCGTACTGCCTTTCTGGCTGCAGATTCCCGTCGCCCTGGGATTAGGCCTATTTCTCTATAACAGGACCGATTTTGAAATCATACCGGCGACCCTGATTGCGCTGTTGGCGATGGCCGTGCTGATTTATTTCAGCGGTAAAATTCCGCTTGTCTTTAATGGCGCGCTGGATGTGCATATTTTCAACGCGCCGGTTTTTTCGCTTGATGCGACTACCGCCTGGATGCTGTTGCTGTTCATCTACCTTTTTTATACAACGCGCTTACCGATATGGAAATTAGCGCGTCCGCGCGGATATCTCACCGCGTTGCAGCTTGGCCTGATGCTTATAGTAACAATCGTCGGCGTGCTGGTGTTGCATCCGGCCATAGTAGCGCCGGATTTTCACTATCCCGAACATTCTCCAACAACGTTGCCCTGGCTGTTTATCACGCTGACCGGCGGCGCTATCGCCGGTGTTTATGTCCTGGCCGGCGGAAACATCGCGGCAAAACAATTGGCGCAGGAAACCGATGCACGCTATCTCGGTTATGGCGCGGCGTTGTTTGACGGCGCACTGGCGTTAAGCGCGCTCGTCATTTTTGCCGCGGGATTTGATAATCTGGAGGCCTGGAAACAATACTATGCGGCTTGGCAGACGCAGACACCGGCGCAAATCTTAGGCCGCTATATTAATGGTATCAGCTACTTCGCCGGCGCCCTGGGCATGGATACACAAACCGCCGGCGCTATTGCCGCCGCCCTGGTTGCAAGCCTGGCGGCGACCGGTCTCGAGGCGGGTGTGCGGTTTCAAAAAACCCTGGTGGCCGAAATGCGGCTGCAAGAGCGAGCGCCAAGCAGCAATGGATTGGTACTCGGCCTCACTTTCACGATCGCGCTTGCGCTTTATGCCGATCAAATCGATCAGGGGGTCACACTTTGGCCGCTGCTCGGCAGCGCAAGTTTAATTTGCACCGGTTTAATCCTGTTGTTAACCAGCGTGGTTTTGCTGCGGTTGAAACGCCCGGTAATCTTTGTGTTAGCGCCGGCGGTGTTGTTGCTCGGAGCGGCGAATTGGGCGCTGGTGAGCCAATTTAGCCGGTGGTGGCTGCAGGCGCAGTGGTTAATGCTTACCGGCGGCTTATTCCTTTTTGTTCTGCAAACATGGCTCCTGGTCGAGGGGTTGCAAGCCTACAGGAAGGCCCAAGGTCCCATGCCCAAACTTGACAGGGCGCCGCTATAAGTCACAATCCAGTCCATACTCAAGCATTAATATCTTGTTTCTAATGCATCTTTTCGCCTTCGGCATCAATCATAAAACCGCGCCGCTCGCGTTACGCGAACGGGCGGTATTTGTCCCGGAAAAGCTGCCGGAGGCGTTGCACGATTTCACTTCGAAAACGGGTATAGGTGAGGCGACGATCCTATCGACCTGCAACCGGACCGAGCTTTATTGCGGACTCGATGGCAGGGACAAAGCCAGCAGTAATCAGGCCATCGAATGGTTCTGCAATTATCACGCATTGCGCAACGACCTCATCCAGCCCTATCTTTATTTTCATCCCGGGCAAGAAGCGGTGAAGCACGCGTTCCGCGTCGCCTCCGGCCTGGATTCCATGATTCTGGGCGAACCGCAAATCTTGGGACAGATGAAAGAAGCGTTCGCGGCGGCGCATAAGGCCGGCGCCACCGGAAAAATCTTAAATAAATTATTCCAGCAGACTTTTTCCGTGGCAAAACAAGTGCGCACGGATACGGCCATCGGCGTAAGCGCTGTTTCGATCGCCTCCGCCGCCGTCACCCTGGCGAAACAAATTTTTAATAAGCTGTCCGAACAGACGGTACTATTGATCGGCGCCGGCGATATGATCGATCTGACGGCGCGCCATTTACGGGAAGAAAAGGTGGGCCACATGATCGTCGCCAACCGCACGCTGGAGCGCGCGCGTTTATTAGCCGAACCCTACCGGGCTGAAGTTATTACCCTGACGGAAATACCGACGCGTTTACATGAAGCCGATATCGTGATTTCCTGCACCGCGAGCCAATTGCCTATCCTCGGCAAGGGCGCGGTCGAAAGCGCGCTCAAAGTCCGTAAGCATCGTCCCATGTTCATGGTGGACATCGCCGTGCCGCGCGATATCGAGGTAGAGGTCGGCGAATTGAACGACATTTATCTTTATACCGTCGACGACCTTAAAGATGTGGTGCAAGAAAACCTGCAGTCGCGCCAGGAGGCGGCCAAACAAGCGGAAAAAATCATCGACCTGCAGGTGGTCAATTTCATGCATTGGATCATATCCCTGGATTCCGTGCCGACCATCCGCGCCTTGCGCGAAGCCACCGATAGCTTGCGCGAAGCGGAGCTTATGCGCGCGAAACGCCAACTGGCCAAAGGCGAAGATCCACAACTGGTTTTGGAGCGGCTGGCGCGCGCGTTGGCAAATAAGTTCACCCACGCCCCAACCTCGGCTTTGCAAAAAGCCGACCGTGAGGGCAACGATGATTTGCTCGAAGCCGCACGCCGGCTGTTCAACCTGAGCGAAGGTATCGGAAAAAATCCACTGAACGGGAAGGATTAAATGAACCCCTCCATCCGTAACAAATTGGATGGCCTCGCCTTGCGTTTGGAGGAAATCAACGCCCTGCGCGCCGAGCCGGGAGTCACCGACAACCAAGACCGTTTTCGCCAGTTGTCGATTGAATACGCCGAACTTACGCCGGTAGTCAACCAGTACCAGGCCTACTGTCGTGCCTGGGACGAGCTGGAAGCCGCGCGCGCCATGCTCACGGATCAGGACAGCGCGATGCGCGCAATGGCGCAAGAGGAAATCGCACACATCCAGGCGCGCATTGAACAACTGGAGCAACAACTGCAAAAACTGCTGCTGCCGAAAGACCCATACGACGCGGGAAATATTTTCCTGGAAATCCGCGCCGGCACCGGCGGTGACGAAGCAGCGTTGTTCGCCGGGGATCTATTCAGGATGTATAACTATTACGCGGAAAAACACGGCTGGAAGGTGGAGATCTTGCACGGAAGCGGCGGCGAACACGGCGGCTATAAAGAAATCATTGCCCGTATCGTCGGCGAAGGCGCCTACTCGCGCCTGAAATTTGAATCCGGCGGTCATCGTGTGCAACGCGTGCCGACCACCGAAGCGCAGGGACGCATCCATACCTCGACCTGCACCGTGGCGGTGATGCCGGAGGCGAAGGAGATCGATGCCATTGCGCTTAATCCGGCCGACCTCAAGGTCGATACCTTCCGCGCCTCCGGCGCCGGCGGGCAGCATGTAAATAAAACCGATTCCGCCATCCGCATCACGCACCTGCCGACCGGCATCGTGGTGGAATGCCAAGACGAACGCTCGCAGCATAAAAATCGCGCGCGCGCGATGTCCATTTTAAGCGCGCGCTTGCTGGAGATGGAGCTGCGCAAAAAACAAGAGCAAGAGGCGGCCACCCGCAGGAGCCTGATCGGCAGCGGCGACCGCTCGGAGCGCATCCGGACTTATAACTTCCCGCAAGGGCGGGTTACCGACCACCGCATCAATCTCAGTATTTATAAACTCGATCAGGTTCTCGCGGGCGACCTCGACGCATTGATTGATCCGCTCTTGACCTCGGACCAGGCCAATCAACTTGCCGCCCTCGGCGCTTGATGCAGTCGATTGCACAATGGTTACAAGCAGGCGCGGCTGAATTGGCGGCGGCTTCGCCTTCCACGCGCCTTGATGCCGAACTTTTACTCATGTACGTCTGCAAGCTGACGCGTACCGAACTGTTGACCCGGGCGGCAACTCTTTTATCGCTGCCACAAGAGGAACACTTGCGGCAACTGATTTTACGCCGCCAAGGAGGCGAGCCCATCGCTTATTTGATTGGACGGCGGGAATTTTGGTCGTTGCAATTAGCGGTCTCCCGCGCCACCCTGATCCCGCGCCCGGAAACCGAATTAGTGGTGGAACGGGCGCTGGCCCATATTCCGCCCCGCGTTGCTTACACCATCGCCGACCTCGGCACCGGCAGCGGCGCCATTGCTGTCGCTCTCGCCCACGAGCGGCCGCATTGCCGTATCATCGCCAGCGATATATCCTCGGAAGCGTTAGCGGTGGCGCGCAAAAACGCCAACCAGTATCAGCGCAACAACATTGAATTTCGCCAGGGCGAATGGTTTACGCCGTTGCCGGAAAAATTGGATCTGGTAGTGAGCAACCCACCTTATATCCGCGATAGCGATGCTCATCTTTCCACCGACGATCTGCGCTTTGAGCCGCGACCGGCGTTGCAAGGCGGGCCGGATGGACTCGATCACATCCGCCGCATCGCGGCCGAGGCCACGCATCACCTAAAGGCCGGAGGCTGGTTATTGCTGGAACACGGCTTTGATCAGAAACAGGCGGTGGTAGAGATATTGCGCCGTTATCGCTACCAACATATTACCGATTATCGCGATTATAGCGGGCAGGACCGTGTCATCGAAGCGCGCTTGGGGCCTGCTTAACTCCACTCTATCCAAAGATATCGCCATCGCCTTAAAATGCCTATATGAACGACAAGCAATTAATGCGCTATAGCCGCCACATCATGCTTCCGCAAATCGGGTTTGAAGGCCAGCAGAAGTTGATGCAGTCGCGCGTGTTAATCATCGGGATGGGCGGGCTGGGCTCACCCGCGGGCATTTATCTTGCCGCGAGCGGCGTCGGCCATTTGGTGCTGGTCGATGACGATCAGGTGGAGCTTTCCAACCTGCAGCGTCAAGTGCTGCATGTCACTGCCGCTATCGGCGAGCCCAAGGTCGATTCCGCCGCCCGCACGTTGCAGGCGCTGAATCCGGAGATACAAATCACCCGCATTCATAACCGGCTTGAGGGCGATGCTCTAACCGAACAAGTCAGGCTGGCGGATGTCGTGGTTGATGCCAGCGATAATTTCGCCACCCGCTTTGCCATCAATCAGGCGTGCGTGCAAGAAAAGACGCCATTGATCTCCGGCGCGGTGATCCGGATGGAGGGACAGATCACGGTATTCCAACTGGACCGGGATGACAGTCCCTGCTATGGCTGTCTTTATCAAGACACCGACGAATTGGCAGAGACCTGCGCGCAGAACGGCGTGCTCGCGCCGGTGGTCGGCATCATCGGCACCATTCAAGCCACGGAAACAATTAAAGTTTTGCTAAACCTGGGCGTCTCCCTGCACGGGCGTTTACTGTTGCTTGATGCCGCCACCATGGAATGGCGCAGCATCAAGTTGCGCAAAGATCCGGCCTGCCCGGTCTGCGGATAACTTACGCTTACGCATTATGTTTGGTTCCTAATGTCGCAACTATCTAGCTTCACTAAGGTAGCAAACAAGGTTACCGAGTTTTCGGAATTCCTTTCGGCTCATATCGTTCCGTTGTTCCTGCCGGATCGTCGCGGCAGGCCAGCCTCCTGCGGGACGGGTCTACTAGTTGCCTCCGAACAGGGCTTATATCTGGTGTCGGCCGCGCATGTGTTTGACGAGATGGGTCTAGGAAAAAACCTCTTCTACTATATTGAGCCCGGGGTAATAAAAACGTTACAAGGAACCCCTCGATCAACTCCCATGCTGCCTTCCGGCGACCGCAACGATGACAATCTAGACATTGCTGTGTTGCGGTTAGAGCCACCTGGATTGCCTCCGCACCCAAAGCTAGGAAAGTGGCCTGTGCCGTTGAAGGCTTTGCTATCACGTGCGCTACCTAGAGAACGAAAGCAGTATCTGGTTCTTGGTTTTCCCGCATCACGCAGTCACATTAATCCAGTCGATCGCATGGTTACGTCCCAGCCACTTCCATTTCGGAATATAGTCGCGCCACGCATCACCTATGAAGCGCTTGGGCTGTCCTCAGAAGAGCATGTGGTATTGCCTTTCATTCAGGACAAGGTGCTGGACCCTGACGGGAAAATTCGTGCTGCTCCGGAACCGAAAGGAATGAGTGGCGCTCCAGTTTGGTTGCTCTTTGACGAGGACGGCGAGAATGACCCAGAGCAAACACCTGTAGTTGCAATCGCAATCGAGCATCATCACCGTAACCAGAAAGTTCTGGTCGCAACGGACATTGGGGTGGCAATGAAGCTTATCGGTCAATACGAGCCAGCTAACCCCGCCTTGCAGCGGACGCGCCACAAGGGATTATTTGAAGCAAGGTGAACCAAATGTCAAAAGTTGATTCCTACGAACTGGAAGTCCTAACGGCCTTTGAAAAGGGTAAACTCAAGTCCATCGCCACGAAGGGTGAGCTTGAAAAGTTAAAGGCGGCAGCGAGGGCTACGGCTATCAAAGATCGCAGAGTCAACATCCGCTTGTCCTCTATTGACCTGAGCAATATTCAAGTCAAGGCACTAGAGGAGGGTGTTCCCTATCAAACGCTGATTGCCAGTGTTCTGCACAAGTACGTCAGCGGCCGCTTCGTTGAGAAATCGCAATGTATAACTAATCGCTCAACGCGGACGCCGCGCAAGCGGCCGCCGGTTAGCCCATAGGTTACGCGTCAATGATACGCAGCGTGTGAGGCACGGTAAATTGAGCGAGACCCTTGAGGCTGTAAAGAAACTCGTTGCCGCAGAGCAAGTACGGATATCCGAGCATGGCTATGACGAGATCGCAGCGGATGGGATATACGTTCGGGATGTATTGGCGGGCGTGGATAAAGCTACTGTGGTAGAAGATTATCCGGCTTTCCCCAAGGGTCGTGCTGTGTTGGTGCTACAATTTGACAAAGATAACCGGCCCATTCATGTTGTATGGGGGATTCCGAAGGGACTCACTTCGCCGGCTGTGGTTGTGACCGCTTATCGCCCCAATCCCGACCGATGGGACAGAACCTTTACTATGAGAAGAGGCAAAGATGAGCAAGCTAAATAGAATCAAATATGTGCACGAAGGCAAGTACGTTGCAGAGGTAGATGTTGAGCTTCTCGAAGATGAAACGGAATGGTCACCGTACTTGTCGGTAGGAGATGCGTACAAGCTTGACGATGTACGCGATGCGCTAAGGCGCGGTGATATTGCGGCCGCTGCAAAGCTCGCGCGTGTATTTGCACTCCAGCCAGTAGCCATCTCGCAGTAACACATAATCGGGTAAGCGCCGGTTTCTCCCCGGCGCTCCCCACACCACCTAGCATGCGGGTCCGCACTAGGCGGTTGAAACAGGGTAATGAAAACGTACCCACTGATCTTTAATCGACACCAAGCCTTGCGCTGTTAGCCACTTGT
>DATGVQ010000210.1:0-6864 GCA_035300145.1 Acidiferrobacterales bacterium
TTTTGCTACCACGCCTCCTGGAGCACCCAGCCCTCAAAGCTTCGGACAAAGTAGAGCTCGTTAATTGGCTTGTTCTTGAATTTATAAACGAAGCCGGATGACCCCGGAAGTCCCTTTTCGCGATCCTCTGCGATTACACGAAGATTTACGTCCGCAACATCCTTTGGCATCAGCGTTCCGAGGCCGTTCTTTCCAAACAGAAAGACATTCAGTTCCGTCTGTTCAGTCATCTCGTTGATTATCGGACCCTGAATCGCTCTTTTCCCACGAATCGTCACGCCCGACGAAATTGATTCCGCCAGCCGGTAGTAGTTCTTTGATTTGACGTTACGAAGGAAGGCATCGAAGTCTGGGCGATCACTAGTCTTATTGGGACCGCCGAACACAACCTTGATGCTGGTCACCTTGCCGTTCTTTTCCTCGAAGCTGAAGCTGTTCCCATAATGATTGATATATGTGTTCGGGATTGGTTTCTTGGTATCGAGGTCCTTCGATTGTTTTCGCTCTGTAGGAGGTCCGAGTTTTTCGATAGCCTGCTTTGCATCTGAACCGAGATCGATACCATCGAGGCCCATGTTTGGTGGATTTCGATCGCCTTCAATCTGAATTGAGATGATAAGGTCAGGCCGTGTTTTGTCAGTCTCGAAAATGACACTGTGACCATCGCGACGGTATGCATATGCTTTCCAGCCATCTTCAAATGGGAAGACCTTATCAGGTTCCCCGAGTCGCTGTTTTACAAATTTCAGTTCTTGTCCAATCTTATGGCCATAGAGCGTGTAGTAATTGGCAGCTGATGACTCAAGACCAAAAACGGCTAGATACAGCAGCAACGCAACCGCAAAGATGCGCTTTATTTTGTCCTCTCCTTGAAGAGCAGCTAACTCAAAATAGACACCAAAAAGGGTGTATAGACTGGTATCACTTGTCGCATAATCCGGAAATTCATCGTTAATTTAGAGGTGCTTCTAACAAAGCTGCCCGGCGCGGCGCGTTGTTTCGGGTGTCACCCGCCACACGGCGTTGCCACGTCGTCGGCGACAAGCAGCGCGCCTGTTGGCGAACGGCATAAAAATCATTATCACACGTCATCAAAAAATCGCTACACGCGACTCGTCCAATATCCCACCTTTCTGTGCTGATGCGCTATCGCCAGGATTCGAATCTCACTATTCGTGGTCCGGTAGTAGATGTTGAATGGGAAACGCCGCATGACGAGGCGGCGATAGGGTTCGAAGAAGATACCGCCGAGTTCCGGATTGTCGATAAGTATATCGGACGCTCTCTGGACCTCGGCGAGAAATTCTCGACCAAGGCCGGGCATTTGGTTGTCGTAGTACGCGGCAATCTCCTGAAGCTCCTGGGCTGCCGCTCTGTGAAACTTGATTCTCAGTTCCTTGAGAGCCAATGGGTGCCGTTATTGTTTTTCGTCGAGCCGCCGGCGTGCGGATTTAAGTGCCTGTTCCACAGGGATCAGTTTGTCTTCTCCCGCTTCAATCTGACGATCGCGCCGGACCAGCTCCTCTTTCCAGTAATCCTCGACATCTTCCCTGACGCCCTCATCGAGGCTAACAATCAGCTTATGGGCCAAGCGCGCCCGTTCCTCATGAGAGAGGGCAAGCATTTCATTTTCGATCCGCTCGGTGCTGCGCGCCATGGTTGACTCGGAATCGTACTCTGACAATGGAAGTATAATATCAAAAGAGGGCGGAGTCATTCACGGTGCAGCGGCGCCCGCGTGCAACGACTTGTTATACACCTCAGCGTAATCCGCGAAAAACCATCCAGAACTCGTCTGACGCGCTCAAGGAAGCTCTGATCAAGTCATATTTGTCATTCCGCGCGTAGCGAGGAATCTATCAAGGCTATTGAAAAAGCAAGATTCCTCACCGCCTGACCACTCACTCTTATGAAAAATCTTTTGGGAGTGAGTGGTCAGGCGGTGAAGAATGACAGTAATAACTTAATAGAGTTTCCCTAATATCGCGGCTGGTTCGCCCAAACCATCGTGGAGCCCAAATATCGCTACTTCAGCCGCGCAAGCTGCATCGGCGAGAAATGAGCATTACACCGCCGCCTATTTTGCCGGTGCCCGTGTCACCCGCCACACGGCGTTGCCGACATCGTCGGCGACCAGCAGCGCGCCCGCGCGGTCGACCGCCACGCCCACGGGACGACCCAGCGCGTCGCCGTTGGCATTGACAAAGCCGGTGAGCACATCTTCGGGCGCGCCGGCAGGGCGGCCGTCGGCGAACGGCACAAAAATCACCTTGTAGCCGCTGCGCGGTTTGCGGTTCCAGGAGCCGTGCTGGCCGACGAACGCCCCGCCCGCATAGCGCTTCGGCAAGAGGGTTCCCTCGTAGAAGACCAGCCCGAGCGAGGCGGTATGCGCGCCGAGCGCATAATCGGGCGGAATCGCTTTAGCGACCAGATCGGGACGCAGCGGCTGCACCCGCTCGTCGACATGCTGGCCGTAGTAGCTGTAGGGCCACCCGTAGAAGCCGCCGTCTTTCACCGACGTCATATAGTCGGGGACGAGGTCACTGCCGAGCTCGTCGCGTTCGTTGACAGCAGTCCAGAGCGCGCCGCTCTGCGGCTGCCAGGCGAGCCCGTTCGGGTTGCGCAGGCCTAAGGCGAAGACCCGCGAGCGGCCTGTTGCCGGATCGACCTCGAGGATGGCGGCGCGGCGGTCCTCGTTTTCCAGGCCGTTTTCGCCCACATTGCTGTTCGAGCCGACCGTCACATAAAGACGCGAACCGTCGCGGCTGGCGATGACATTCTTGGTCCAGTGATGGTTGATCGGGCCCGCCGGCAGATCGACGACCTTTACGCCAGGTTCGGTGATCTGCGTTTGGCCGGCGCTATAGGGGAAGCGCAAAACCGCATCGGTGTTGGCGACATAGAGGTCACGGCCGACGAGCGTTATGCCGAAGGGCGAATTCAGCCCCTGCAGAAAGACGGTTCGCGTTTCCGCGATGCCGTCCCCGTCGGCGTCGCGCAGCAGCTTGATGCGGTTGGCGCTTGGAACGCCCGCACCCGCGCGTTTCATGACCCGCTTCATGATCCAGCCCCTGATGCCTTTGCTGTCCTCGGGCTTAGGCGGGGCATTGGTCTCGGCAACGAGTACGTCACCGTTGGGAAGAACATAGAGCCAGCGGGGGTGATCGAGGCCGGTCGCGTAGGCGTTCACCGCAAGGCCCGCGGCAGCCGTGGGCGTCGCGCCGGCCGGCCAGCCCTTTGCCGGGGCGATGTTGACGGTGGGCAAGAGCGTGGGGTTCGGCGGCGGCAGCGTCGGCTTAGGACCCATCCCCGCCTCCACCGGCAATGTCGCCATTTCGCCACAGGCGGCGAGAGCCAGCATTACCAAGCCGACGAGCAGGGGGAAAATGATCGTTCCGCTCTGGAGTGAGGTATTAGGTGTCCGCCTAATTTGAGTGCCCTTCCTTTGCAATCTCATACTCAAACTCTGGAACGGGCTTGCCGTTCTTTTCGAATCCACATGGGTTCTCTCCGATAAAGCGCATACCGAGTTTTTCGAAGACACGCTTGCTCGGTACGTTCCAGGTGGCATGCGCGCCACGCACAACGGCAGCTCCGAGCCGTGAAAAACTAAAGCCGATTACTGTCCGGGCAGCCTCGACAGCAAGACCTTCGCCCCAGGAGCATAGGTATCTACACAATTCATCAACCCAATGATTCTGTAGGAACCGCCCAATCGCACCGCAACACCCGACTGTCATTCCCGCCCCCGATCGAGTCGAGGGCAGGCTCCAGCGGGAATCCAGTATTGACGCGGGGTATCTGGATTCCCGCTTGCGCGGGAATGACGATCTATTCGAGATGTGTAGATACCTATGCCCCAGGAGTCTGGATGTATCCAAAAGCCTATGCTCCAAACATCTTGTTACGGCCCGGCGCGGATAGCAATACGACCCAAGGGACGTTGAGTCGCCCGAAACAACGCGCAAGACACAACGCCGCGTGTTCAAAACGAGATCAAAAGGGATTGCTTCCAATTCGAGTGCCCCAATGATCAAGCTAACCGGCGCGGGCCATTGCGCGCGTACGGTTGTTACCTATCTCCGCGACCGCTCAATTCGCTTTATCTAATACCTTTCGATACCGCTTTTCCTGAACGAGCCACACGATGTATCCAAAGACACCGCCACCTGCTACCGCGCAAATTAGTAGCGTTACAACAATATCGGTAATGCTTAACGGATTTTTCGGTGGAATGATAAAGTTCAATGCCACGAACATGGGTACCCCATAAGACAAGATACCTGTGAGCAAAATAAAACGCGGCATCCCCTTGTCGCGGATTTTCTTCCATCGCTCGATTTCTTGAGGCTTCATTTCTGCAACCTCCTGTGCCTACCTTAACGTAGACACCCTAAAAGGTGTCTTGTTTAACATCTAGATGGTGGCTAATTATGGCAGACCTTATTAAATCCTTACACCGTGGCGTTAGCTTACATGCAGCCGCATGACGTGCCCGCGGATGCCTGTGCGCCCGATCTCTCGAAAACCCGCGGCCGCAAAGGACGGAACGAACCTCTTATCAGTATTCTCCGACCATTTGTCGTGGCGGAGAGGGGAAACGCCTTTTGAAGCGCCTACCGATGTGCCGGGGATGTGCTAAGTTGAATTCATGGGCCTAACACCATGAATACACTGATCACATTCAAAGATACCTGGGCGCTCTGGGCGGTGCTGTTTGGGAGCGCCGCGTTCGGGTTGTGGATAGAACGAACCCCCTGGGGGGCGCGCTTGCCGGGCGCCGCGTTTACCCTGATCGTCGCCTTTCTGCTGTCGAACTTCGGCGTAATACCGGCGGCCACGCCGGTCTACAGAACGGTCTGGCTCTATCTCGTCCCGCTTGCGATCCCGCTGCTTCTGTTTAACGCCAACGTGCACCGCATCCCGCGCGACGCCGGGTTTACCCTCATCGCGTTTGCCGTCGGCGCGGTCGGCACGATCGTGGGAACCGTGGTCGCGTTCTATATAGTACCCCTGGGGAAGAGCGCGTGGCAGCTCGCCGCGGTGTTCAGCGCCGCCTACATCGGCGGTCCGATGAACTCTACGGCGACGGCGCAGGCGGTGGGTTTGCGCGCGCCCAATCTGCTCGCCGGCCTGGCCGCCATCGATCTTATGATGATGGTTTATTTCCTGTTTCTGTTCGCTCTGCCGGTGTTGTGGAACCTGCGCTGGAGTTTCAACGAGCCGATTTCCGACCGGGTGGGCGCGAGCATTAATCTGCCGAGCATGGCCTTCGCGCTCGCTTTGAGCGCGGCGATTTGCGTCGTGGGTTTTTTCATTGAAGCGCGCTTCGGCTGGAAAGGGACCGCAATCCTGATCATCGCGGCTGTCGCGGTGGCGCTCGCGGCCGCGCTGCCGCGCAAGATGGCGACGCTACAGGGAGCGAATGAAATGGGCATGCTCCTGATGCTGGTATTCTTCGCCACCATCGGCGCGAGCGCTAATATCGGCGTGGTGTTCAAGCACAGGCCGATACTGCTTCTGTTCGCGGCGGTCATTCTCGCGGTTCATCTCGCCGTCATCCTTTCGGCCGGCAAGTACCTCAGGATCAATCTCTCGCAGATTATCATCGCCTCGAGCGCCGGCGTGGGCGACTCGACGTCGGCCGCGGCAATGGCGGCTGTCAAACGCTGGTATCAGCTTGTTCCCGCCGCGATCCTATGCGGCACGCTCGGCTATGCGAGCGCGACGTTTATCGGTGTCAAGCTCGGCAAACTGCTGCATTAGGCGAGTCAGCAGGTAGCCCGGATGCAGCGCCAGTGGAATCCGGGATATCTTCCCGGATTTCGTTTCACTCCATCTGGGCTACATTTACTTAAATGATCGACCAAGACCGAGAGCAAGTGTTGTTCCACGCTTAATCACCGCTATATCCATGTCTCGACCTTGAGCCCCTTAATCCGTTTGAATTCCCCAACGTTATTGGTCACAAGCGCCGCATTCATGCCCTTGGCGTGAGCGGCGATCAACATGTCGAGCGGGCCGATAGGCTGGCCGGCCTTTTCAAGCTGCGCGCGTATCCCGCCATAGGCTGCGGCGGCGGTTTCATCGAATGTAACAACTTCGAAAGGTGCAAGAAATAAATCGAGCGCTTCGTGGTTCTGCTGAATCCGTTGACTTTTCGATGCGCCGTAACGCAACTCAGCGACGGTAACCGCGGAGATGCCGACATCGCCAGCCTGACAGGCCCGTAGCTTTTCGATGACCGAGGGAGGTTTTTTCTTGATCAGGTAGATGCAGGTATCCGTATCGAGCAAAAACCTCATTCGAAGGGATCGTCCCGGTGTTGTTGTTCTTTCGGCTGATGACGGTCAGACATGAAGTCGTCCGAAAATTGTTTTAG
Source organism: Acidiferrobacterales bacterium (assembly GCA_035300145.1). Lineage (GTDB taxonomy): Bacteria > Pseudomonadota > Gammaproteobacteria > Acidiferrobacterales > DATGVQ01 > DATGVQ01. The sequence continues at coordinate 6,383 of DATGVQ010000210.1, forward strand.
ACCCTCCTCCATAACCTGCCAGGGATTATCCAGCGGCAGCAGTACAACCGCGTTGCCGATCTTTTTGATCACGACCTCGTTGCCTTCAAAGCGGTACTCCTTGGGCAGGCGCACTGCCTGGCTTTGGCCATTTTGAAACAGTTTGGCGGTATCCATAGCTGAACTCTCTCACAAATATATACCTTAAGTATATACTTTCATACACCGTTGTCTAGCCCTTTCCGCTGCGTTGTGACCGGCTTTATTCAATATTTCGCGCCCATATTTAGCTGACCGTGGAGATAACGAGCCGCTACGGACAATACGTGGCACGCCGCTTCCGGCCCGTCCGCTCGACCTAAAGTTAGGCCTATCTGCGCTTAGAACGAGACTCAATCTGTTGTACCCAACTAGCCGCATCTTTGACTTTGCTCTCATGGGGTATGAGAAAAGTACGCTGTCCTTGACCACCTGAGAAAGAATAAATGATGCCGACGACATAG
>DATGVQ010000211.1:0-4141 GCA_035300145.1 Acidiferrobacterales bacterium
GCCTCACAAACTCATAACGCGCAGACATAATGGACACCTCCTTCCACGGCATTGCGGCTTCTCCTTGGTATCGAGAAACAGCAAGCATATTGTGTCCACCATGTCCCCGAACAGCTGTCCACCATCTCCCCGGTCTATACACTCCCACCGGGAGAGGGTGGCCCGAAGGGCCGGGTGAGGGAGAGGGGCTCAAACTCCCTTCGGGAGAAGGGTCGGGGATGAGGGAGCCATGTGTCGGATTGCGGTGAGCTCGAATCATCTGCGAATTAATGGGACACGACACCCGATGATTCTTTTTAAAAGCTGGTACGGTTGGAAAAGCAAGGCAAGCGCAGCGGCGTCCGGGATAGGGAAGAAGAAAATTCCAATTTAAAAATGCAGGATGGAAATGTTTTTGTCCGTCCAAGAGGTAAACGCCTCGCCGGAAACGACTTTCAAGCAGAGTTCAAAGCTCTCCTGCCAATATGCCAAGGAAACGAACGGTTATGATTTTTAAAAGAAGCCCGCCGCGTCAACAAGCGGCATGGCTGGATAGCAACGGCGCACCGGCCGGCGCGCATGCCAGGCTTGCGCATATCGATAATATTGCCGTCTTTGCTCCGATTATCTTTTTCATTCTTCTCTGTGGCCTGGAGTTATACGCCATTCTGGCCATGAATAACGGTATGCTGGTATATACCCTGGACGACCCTTATATCCATTTGGCGTTGGCCGAGCATATTCTACAAGGACATTACGGCATTAATTCCGGGGAATTCTCGGCGCCTTCATCCAGTATTCTTTGGCCGTTCTTGCTGGTGCCTTTTGTAAAGCTGTCCTTCGCTGATTATGTTCCTCTTGTCATCAATATCGCGGCTTCGATAGGAACCCTTTTTTTATTGCACTACGTCATGACTAAATTTGTTTTAGCGGGCGCCGCGGTTCGGCCATATCGATACGCCCTGCTGATGAGCGCACTTGTAGTCGGGTTGAATTTAGTCGGCTTAACCTTTACCGGCATGGAGCATTCATTACAAGTTTTTTTTGCCGTGCTTGCGGTTGCCGGCGTCATTGCCGAAAGAGAAACCGGCGAGGTCTCTTGGTGGCTGATCCTGGCGGTTATCGCCGGTCCGCTTGTTCGTTATGAAAATCTCGCCTTGTCTCTGCCGACTCTTGCCTGGTTTGTTTGGCGTAAACACTACACCGTGGCTTTGGCAACCGGTGTGGCAATGGCGCTGCCACTGCTTCTATTTTCATTGTTTCTGCATACCTTGGGCCTCGGACCCTTCCCGAGTTCGGTGCTGGCAAAATCCGATGCCGCGGCCGCGGCCGGCCAACTCCTGCCTTTTCTAAAAAGCATCGTCGTACATCTATTGTCCGCCCTGAATTATTTCCGGCAGGGAACCGTGCTGGTGTTCGGGCTGCTGCTGCTGCTGGTGCCGCTAAGCGATGCGAAGCAGCCGGTAGAAGACCGGGCGTTATCGGTCTGGGCTATTTCAGTGATTATATTTCACTTGTCGTTCGGCCACTTCGGCTGGTTCGCGCGCTATGAGATTTATGTCATGGCATCCAGCTTGAGCATGATTATCTATCTCTACCGGAGACAGATTCACGTGCTGCTTGCGCCTATGGGCGCTCTCATGTTTGTGGTTTTTGTTTCCGCCGCGGTAATTTTTATCGGCTATCCTTACCTGTATTTCACCATCAAGACTCCCCTGGCGGCTAATAATATTTATGAGCAGCAGTACCAAATGCATCGCTTCGTGCAGCAGTATTACCCCGGGCCGGCGGCGGTGAACGACTTGGGATGGGTGTCTTACCGCAATAATAATTACGTTCTTGATTTTTGGGGCTTGGGCTCACTCGATGCGCTCCGCGCCAGAAAAGCCGGACAGGGCGGGGAATGGATGGACCGGCTTGCAAAAAAATATGGCGTGGGCCTGGCGATGATTTACGATCCCTGGTTCCCGCAAAAGCCGGCTTCATGGGTCCCGCTGGGACAATTGCGGCTGGGCAAAAAGAAAATCACCCCGGCGGAAGATACGGTAACGTTTTACGCGCTGAATGCGGAAAGCGCGGGCGCGATCAGGTCGGCGCTGGTGGAATTTCAGAAACAGTTGCCGCCGGGGGCCGCCTTTGTTTTCTTCAAATAACGGCCGAACGCGCGCTAACTGAAGCGGGCAAAAGGATTTGCGCAGGACTGCGTTTGCGGATCGTAGTAGCGGAGATAGCGCACCACGCGCGTTTCGTCCGCCTGGTGTAGAAAAAAATCGCTCGACATCAGGTAGGACTCGACAATATTATCTTTCAGGTCGGCGAGCTGGCGTTGCTTGCCGGCCAGGTCAAATATGTCCAGATGAGCGAAGAGCGCGGCGCGCTTCAGAGCGGCGTACGTTGGGCGCGCGGCTACGAAGTCGCGCGCGAATGCGCGCACGCCCGGCGGATCCAGCCTCAAGAAAGGAAGTTCTGAAACAACGACATGGGCGATTGAGTCCAGCGCGCCGCTATCCGGCGAGGCCACCAGACCGTGCGCGACCACCAGCACTGATGATGCCGTCAATCCGAGAAATGCCCGCCGCGTCAGCTTCAACCGAATCGCTCCTTTTTCATTTGAGCAAATGGTGCGCCGACCATAGCGACAGGGCGGCTATCGTCAGGGTCGGATTGGCCGGCGCCGAGGTCGGGAACGCGCCGCCCCCCAGCACGACCAAATTACGCACCTTATGGTGCCGGCAGTAGCGATCGATCACGCTGTGCCCGGGATTGTCGCCCATCACCGTCGTGCCCAATATGTGCCCCTCGGTGGCACTGCGCTCGGAGACGCTAAACTTTTCCGTGGGCAGCGCCTGCATGAGGGGGGCGATGATATCCGGCAGTGCGTCGATGCCGCGCTGCGTGTGCAACGAGGGGCCCAGGTAAATCACCTCCGGGCGGCCGCTGTCGGCGTCGATCCCGACGTAATTATCGGGGCGCCGCAGGTCCTCAAAAACGCACTTCAGCACCAGGCGTTGCCGCCACTTGCCACGCTCGATCCGCAGGTCGGGAATATTGTAGCTTTCAACCAAAACCGCGGGGCGCCGCGCGCGGTGCGGGCCGTCATACAGCATGTATCCGTGCCCGGTGATGCTGGTGCTGCCTTGGAAGTTGTCGACGCCGGCGAGATCGACTTGAACATAGATGGCGACCTGTTCGTTCAAGCCGCGGCCGAGTTCCGGGCCGTCAAACCCCGAGCGCTGCAATAGGTATGGATTGAAAATGGCGTTTGCGCCGAGCACGATCAAATCTCCGCGCGCCCGCTTCATCGCGCCGCCTTTCTGGTACACGACGGCGCGCGCCACACCCGCTTCGACCTCGACCTGGCGCACGTCCGCCCCGAGCGCCAAGGTGATGCGCGGGTCGCGATAGAGATCTCCCAGGTCGTTGGCGATGGTGAACTTGGCGTTGATCGGACAGATTTCGCAGACCCCGCTCGCACAGCACGCCGGGCGCTTTGCCGTCGCGATACGCGCCCGTGCCGTGGGCTGTTGGAAAAACTTATCCGGGTACGCCGTTTTCAGAAGCCGGTCTGGATCGGAAAACCGGTGCGGAGGCTGCGGGTAAGGCCGGCTGCGCGGAAACGGCGCGTCGGCCGGGCCGGATACCGACATGACCGCTTCCGCTTCGCTGTAGAAAGGCTCGAGTTCATCATATGTCATCGGCCAATCTTCGCCGTTGCCATATGCCGAGTGCAGCCGGAAATCATTGGGCAGCATCCGCGGCGTGCATGCCCACCAGCAGTTCGACCCGCCGCCGAAACCGAGTGAAAAGGTCCACTCTTTGCGCGGATTACGGTTCACAAACGTCTCCGTCTCCTCGATGCTCGATGTGCGCCCCTGCTGCACCTGCCAGTTATGGCTATCCACCCGCCCGCGCTCGAGCACCAGGACGCGGCGCCGCGGCGGCATTCGTTCGAGCCAAGTTTTGAGAAAAAAAGATGACGCGAAACCTGTTCCGACAACAATAAGATCGTAGCTATTTTTCATAGGAACCGCCCCATCGCACCGCAACACCCAACGGTCATTCCCGCCCCCGATCGAGTCGAGGGCAGGCTCCAGCGGGAATCCAGTATTGACGCGGGGTATCTGGATTCCCGCTTGCGCGGGAATGACGATCTATTCGAGAT
>DATGVQ010000212.1:0-12882 GCA_035300145.1 Acidiferrobacterales bacterium
GCTCCGCCTGCACCGCCCTCGGCCGCCCTGCGGTCGAGCCATACACCGGCTCGCCCACAATGGCTCTACGGCGCGATGTGGCTCCTGCTTCGCCCGTCGCCACGCGCCTACCTCGTACTACGCGCCTTCGCTTCGCTCTCCATGGCGCGCAGCGAATGACCCGAGCCCGTGATATTAATGAGATCGCAAATCGCCTGAATAGGGACAACGTTCTTGAGTTCACTCTACATACAATAATAAATTTTCATAATTTGTACGAGGCTGCGAAGACATTGATTAACGAAAAAGCTCTCTATGGAGCTGGCCAGAGCCTTGCAATATCAGCGCTCGAAGAGCTTGGAAAGCTATTCCTCAGCGCTGGTTATTTGATGAATCTATTCTCTGCCGATAATTTTATAAGGGGTGTCTATTTGCATAAGCGCAAACAAATTCTCGGAAAAGTGATGGCGCGGATAGCTCCCATCATAACTGCCTTAGGAGAGGTAAAAAAAGAAGCCGAGGCAGCTATAAGTATTGATGAGTTTTTTGCCAATATTGATAAAGATATCTCCGACCTGGTAGAGACAAAGTTATCAAGTAACAGCTTTATTTCAGAGATCGAAAATATACTCAAAGAGAATTTGGAGGAACAGCGAAAAAACGGGCTATACGTCTCCATCGCTAATCGGGACAATCGTAACTGCATATCGCATCCGGGTCAGGTTACGGAGGCCGAGGCTAAATCGATTCTTAATGTCGTAGCGACTTTCGACTATGTAATTAATCAACACGTCTTGCATGGACCGGAACTTAAATTTAGTTCATTGCATGAGAGCGATTTTTCAGGACAAGTTTCGGTAGATAAGCTTAAGTTATTGATCGATGAGATGTGCAAAAAATCTGAACACTATCTGGTCGCTACTAACTAAAGAGCGCTAACGCCGCCCTACTTCACCCCTACCAAGAGCAGCATAGCCTTACCCCGCGCGGCACCGGCTTTATGTCCGGCCGCCGGGCATCCATGATATCAGGGACCAACTTGATTTGCTCCGGAGTCGACAAATTTGACGAACACCTCTATCGCTTCTGATAGCGCCTCTCTGATACGGTCTGTCACCGCAGGCCACTCGGACGCCTTGAACAGGAAGTGCTGCGAAGTCTGAGAATCGAATGTACCTGAGACATGCGACCATCTCAGAGGTTGCATACGAGGCCCACCGTCGATCGGGAAATTTACTCGACCACCAGGTTGTCCAACGTAACCCTTACGCGTTATGTAGCCATCCAACGAAAACCTACTTTGAGATTGGTTCTCTATCAACTGGCGGTAGAAGGAAATGAAACTCAATTGCATATCCCGGGCTGGCTGAGACTTTGCGTTGGGATGGCCGGCTGCGCCCATACTTACTGTGAAGGTCGCATTGCGCTCTTCGCAAAGGAATAACTGGAGTAGATGTACCCTACCTAGGGCGTCGCTTTCATCCTTGAGCGTCAATTCCACGCCGCCCACGCCGATGTAACCAGAACGTGGACCCATGATGACTCTAAACTCTTCGTTTCGCAGGATAGTTGTGTCGCGAACTTCAGAGATCAAGGTGCCGGTACGGATAGTAGCGGCCACCTTTCCGAGCTCGTCTCTCAGCCAACCGAGCAGGCTCTCTATGACTGTCGCTAGGGTACGGGACTCAACGGCACGCGCTGCAGCGTTCTCTTCGGAAACAATACGGTTTTCTACAGCCCGCTTCTGGAGACGCTCGATTGCGGCCAGCCCCGTCGGACTGAGTGGAAGCTGACGCGCAGTCTGCTCCCAATCAACGATCTTCTGAATCTCCTGCTCCACCTCACGCATGTCTTGCAAACGAGATTGCGGTGGGCAGATCATCTTTGAGAGAAGGAGGTCGAGCAGGTGGTATCGCTCTCCCTTGTTGAATATCTGGCTGTATGCCTCTTCATGTAGGCGTTCGCGGGGAAGTACCCTTCCTCCGGTCACCATGAAGTAGATGACCTTGCCAAGGGAGTAGATGTCGGCAGAGGGTGTCACATTGAGCTGGCCGCCCGACTCGAGCTCGGGCGCCATGAAACTCTGCGGGCCTACGACCTCTCCTGTTTCGGTTGCCCGTTCTATCTTTGTGATCAGGCAAATCCCGAAATCCGTAAGCCACACCTCGTGTCCATCTCCGGTGAAAAGGATATTCGCCGGCTTGATGTCACGGTGGATGATCCCTGCGAAATGGGCGGCGGCAAGTGCCGAAGCGATTTGTTTGGCCACCTGAAGAGTGCTCTCAATTGAGCCCTTATACAAGCCAAGGCGCCCACTTTTGGTCAAGTCCCCTCCCTCAGCGATTGGCATTACAAGGTATTGCTTGTCGGGGTTCACGTCAGTGGCGTCCAGCATCGAATGGTCCACGAGCTTGATGACATTTGGGTGATCAAGGCTCTTTATAGCCTCGACTTCCTGTCGGAATCTCTCGTGCCGCGCCGGGTTGGTGACTCGTTTTAGCGCGAACTCACCCGACCGTTCGCCAGTATCATCGATAACTCGGAAGACCTCGCTCTGACCACCACCTCCAAGTCGAGGGCGATCAATTAGCTTCCATCTGCCGCCGTAAATTTTTGCCATTCAGTTAGCTCCTGAAACTAATCTCCTAACGGCTCGGATTACTTGGCCACGAAGATAAACGGGGGCGCTTCCCTTTATCCGCTCCTTCAAAGGGAAACGTCCCCTTTAATTTCTTCACGGTATAAATAATCTCATTTGGAAAGGTCACTCTAGATTTCATTTCACTTGATCGGCCATGAGGGAATCGCCGCATCAATCTCTGTCTGGAGCCGAATCGTTTCGTTAATCGCGGAGATCACACGCTGGTAATGAACCAGTTCGTCGAAGGTCAAAAGACGCCCTTTGTGGTCCTTAAGCCACTTTTGGCATACCTGATAACCGCCTATGTGGAAACTCCATACCTGTGTCGGTACGCCTTCGAAGTATTGCTCAGCATTGATATAGATCCGCCCGATGTCCGGTGAACCTGGTGAATTCTGGCCGGTTAGCCGGTCAGAATCGGTAACGAAATCCACTTTCACTACTTCGTTACTTCCCGCGATTGGAAAACGCGAAATTTCCTTACCAAATTCCTCCATCAAGTGCAGGGCAACCAGCCGTCTACCATTCGCGCACAAGGTTGAAAAGAGCTTGGTGTCAGAGGTGAGTGGCAACCGAGGAAAATCAATCTTTAGGAATTGCGCGTAGCGCACGCGATAAGTCGGTGAATAAAGCACCGCGTAGGCGTAATTAAATACATCTTCTGGCCCAAATGTGCTTTTAAGATCGCCGAGACCGTCGGAAACAAACCGGAGTTTGAGTTTCTTAGAAAAGCTGTCAACGAACTCGGGTGCAAGATTTGGTCTGCGCCCACTTGGCGAGCCTGAAGATTCGGTATTATCAAAGAGATCAGCTTTTTCGGTGGGGTAGAGATACAGTGGGAACAGATAGTTGACTTCCTTAATTGAAACCGTATGAAGCTGCATCAAGTCTCTGCAGCAGAATGCGTGTTCCCAGCCACGTCCAATCTCAACTTGCCTAGTTGTAGCCAAGCACATATTTGCCTTATGGACCACATGCCGCATAACCTCGTTTCGAGGCATGCAATGGAACCCTCGGCTGTGCCCGGTGTAGTATGTGAATCTATAATCAAAGGGGCGATAGATAATGCGGGTCAAATGCCTACGGTCTGGCCCTGATCGAATTACATCTTTTTGAGCTAGACTTACTTTCCAGTCTCTCACATCCTTTCCTAGGGAGTATTTTTCTCTCGCAATTTCTGGGTCAAGCTGAGCAAAATCTCCAATAACTTCCCAGATTCGATTTTCCTCGAACCTTATCGTGAAGTCATCTCTAGCGGTAGCGATCCCCAAGCTGTTTAGCGGCATTGCATCAGTGATTCTCCAACCCTGTCCGTACTCGTCCTGTAGTTCGGTGTCTTTTGACACGAACAAATAAGTAGGACCCTGCGGAGTGAGGTTCTTCCACTCTGTTGAATGTAAGTCATGTTCCAAGAGCCACGAGTATTTTTTATCACGCAACCCCCAAAGCTCCACATGACGCACTGCGACCGCCCCCCCTTTTTTAGGCGACTTAACGAAAAGGCCAATTGCGACCCCTTGCTGAATATCAAAAACGTTTTCATCCTTGCTACCGTCTGGCGCAACTTCCTTTTTCTTGCTGTTACCATGCAGGTCAATCACATAAATGCCATCGAATGTCTGCATTAATGATTCACGCATACCACGAAACGTTGCGTTGTCGAGGTAGCCATGGTTGGTGATAAAGGCAAGGATGCCGTAACCGGTCTGCTCGATGCGCCATTGAGCAAAGCGGATGAACTTGACGTAATCATCGTTCAGCCATTTTGGATTACGCTCGCCGAGTGATTGACCGTTAACTTCGAAGTAATTGCCGGTCTTCTGCGCTGTCATGATGTCGTGGCCACGTAGCAGATTACGAATCCAGTCGCCGGTATTAGCTGAGTGTCCCGAATACGGCGGATTACCGAGCACCACCATAATCGGCGCGTCTTTCTTTACTTCGCCTGCACTTACTGCTTCTTCAGCAATCATCTTTGCGAATAGCGGGAGACCGACAAGCTCGTGCGGTTCGTCGAGCGTGTTGGTTAGGTAAACACGCAACCGCTCCTCGGAAGCGAAGTCGTAACCGCTTCCCTTCAGTTGCAGATCGAGCTTCATATGTGCGACCGCATAAGGCGCCATGAGAAGTTCGAATCCATAGAGCCTCGGCAGTAGATGTTCGGCCACGTATCCAGGCCACATGCCAGCGTTACCCGTAAAGTGCTGTCTTATCTGATTGATCACGAAGTACAAAAATGTGCCGGTGCCAGTAGCCGGATCGAGTATTTGCACGCGATGGACTTCGCGCTCAGCCCTAATCTCGACCTCCTTGCCGCCTTTGATCTGCTTTTTACCCGTTCCGAACTTCACCTTAACTTTGCTTGCGTCCGCGAACCCGTCCTTTAGACCGAAATCGCTCTTGAGAATGGCGTCAACCGAACGCACGATGTAGCTTACGACCGGCTCGGGTGTATAGTAGACGCCGCGCATTTCGCGTAATTTGGGGTCGTAAGCCGTAAGAAAAGTTTCGTAGAAGTGAACCACGGGATCTTCCTGCTGAGTGTGCTTCCCGAAATTTTCCAGAATTGAATTCATGTCAGCACGCGCAAGCAGAAGCGCCAGATCATCGACTGCCCAGGCAATGCGATCGTCAAGCTCGATACCCGCGATCTGCTGAAACACCTTGCGCAGAAATGGGTTGGTCTTAGGCAACTCGCGGGCGGCCACTTCTCGCGTGAATCCGGAGCCGATATGGTTGCAGCGTGCCGCGAATAAGCCGTAGCAGATTGTTTGCGCATACATGCCAGCAAACTGCGGCGGCGTGAGGTCGGCGATAAGCACTTGCTTGAAGCCCTCATACTGCGAGTGCAGGTCGCCGCTTGGGGCTTCTGCAGTAAAAGCTTTTGCGATCAGCTCTCGAATCATGCGTGCCATCGCTGCCATTTTTTGCGCAAGTTCGCGAGGCGTGCCGACAGCCTCGACTTCCGCCTGAAAGAACCCGGAAAAGAGTTGTGCGGTTTGCGCGATTCCCTCCGGATCAGATTTGATCACGCCGTTCTTTTGGACGTGGGCGATTCGCGCGCTCGTAACCGGCTCGCCGTTACGGAAATAACGAAATTCGAGGTAGTCAGTCAAGATAAGGTTGTGCAAGCTTGCTCGATAGCGCTTGAGCTGCTCATCCTCCTCAATCTCATCGAGCGACTTGCCTACGTCTTTTGCTTCGACGTAGCCGATAGGGATAGGGCCTTTGGTAACAATAAAATCGGGCGCGCCACAAGCTACCCGTTTAGGCTCGTTCGTCGCAGTGACGCCGGTAGCAAGTGATTCAATCAATGTCTTGAGAGCGGGGCGGTAAGTATGTTCGGTCGCATTACCCGCTTTGAGAGCACTAGAAACGGATGTCAGGTAGTGTTTGAAAGGCATGTTCTTGACTGGTTGTTATTAACGATGATGCGCTCGCTAGTGGGCGCCTCTCCTTAACCGGGGATTATAATCGGTTAGTCAGAAATGGCTAGGGCGCCGCAGCAGTAACCTAGCCGATGGGCAAACAGCCTCGTTGCATTAGGTGCATCGAACTGACACGCTCCAGTGCCCAGATTTGTCCGGATGGGGGAGTCGCGTCAGACGCCATCGCGCCCGGAGATCTCCGTTTGCCAAGGCGCGATTTTGCGTTCGATCCAGGTGACCAGCGCCGTGAGCCCCACCGCCAGCGCCATGATGAGGATGATCGGCACGAACATCGCCGCGGTGTCGAACTTGTTCGCCGCGTTGAGGATGATTCCGCCGAGGCCGGAGACGGAAGTAAAGAACTCCGCCACTACCATCGCGATTACCGCCTTTCCCACCGCCAGCTTCAAGCCGGCGATGATGTAAGGCAGCGTCGCCGGCAACACGATTCTCCACATGACCGCCGAGGGCGGCGCAACGAACGAGGCGCCGACCTCGATCAGCGACTTCGGCACGGCACGCACGCCTTCCCAAGTGTTAATGCAAATCGGGAAGAACGACAGCACGAAAATGATGACCATCTTCACCGTAAAGCCGAGACCGAACCAGATCATGAACAGTGGCGCCAGCGCGACCAGCGGCATGGCGTAGCCGGCGGTGACATAGACGCCGAAGGCGGCAGCCATGACCGGATAGCGGCCGAGCACCAAGCCGGCCGGCACGCCCGCCAGCGCGGCAAGGGTGTACCCGGCTGCCAGTGGTTGCAGGCTCGCGCCCAACGCGCTTGCCAGTTCACCGCTGCGCATCATCTGCACAAACGCCATCGCGATAGCGCTCGGGTAGGACCCGAGCAGCGGATTCACGCCGCGGCCGACGAACTCCCATACCATGGCAAACACCAGCAGCGAGATAAACGTCACCACCGCGGCGCGCAGGCGTGGTTTGCCGGATGCGGGCGCGAGCTGCATTGCCGGTATTGCGGGTCGGTCAGGGTAGCGCAGATCGTCTGTCATTGGGTTCTCGTTTTCCTTAAAAAAAATTAGCAGGCTGCGACCGCCGCGCCGGCATCATGCAGCGATTTCCACAGGCGAAAGCGCGTGCGGGCAAAGGCCTCGCTCGCACGGATCGAGACGATATCGGCGCGCGGACGCGGCAGCGGCACGTCGATGATTTCCTGCACGCGGCCGCGGGACATCAGCACCACGCGATCGGCGAGCAGCACCGCCTCATCGAGATCGTGCGTGACGAAGATGATGGATTTTCCCGTCTTCTGGTGGATCGCAAGCACTTCGACCTGCAGCGACTCGCGCGTTTGCGCGTCGAGCGCGCTGAACGGCTCATCCATCAGCAGCACCACCGGGTCGATCGCCAACGCCCGCGCAATGCCGACGCGCTGTTTCATGCCGCCGGAGAGCTGATGCGGTCGCCGGTTCATCGAATCTTTCAGGCCCACCAACTCGAGGTAGCTCGCGGCACGCGCCGCGAGTTCATCGCCGCGGACACCTTTCATCTCGAGCCCGAACTGCACGTTTCCGAGCGCGGACTGCCAGGGCAGAAGCTCCGCGTGCTGGAACACCATGCCGCGGTCATAGCCACAGCCGGTGACGCGGCGGCCGCCGACCAGGACCTCTCCGGAGGTCGCGCGCTCCAGCCCCATAATGACGCGCAGCGCGGTGGTCTTGCCGCAGCCGCTCAGGCCCGTGAGCGCGACCACCTCGCCGGACTTCACGCTAAAGGAGACGCCCGCCAGCGCTGCGACCACCTCGCTGCGGCCGTCCACCTGGATGGTGAACTGCTTCGTCACCTCACGCAGGACAACGTCTGACATAGTTAGCGCTGCGCCGCGGCGAGACGTACCGCCTCATCTCGCAGGCTTCCGTCTAGCATCGCCTTGGGGTCGAGCGGTTTGTCGAGAAATCCAACCTCGGCGAGCAGATCGCGCATATACGTTAGCTTTTCGAGCGGGATACCGAAGTCCGGCGTGACCGATTTATAGCGGATCACTTCGTCGTAGATGTACCCCGGCTTGGGATCGTCGGCCGCGGCCCAGGTGATCTCGCGCGACAACGCGACCATCGCATCTTTGTTCTTCAATGCGTAGTCGAGCCCGCGCATTTCGGCGGCGAGGAAACGCACCGCCGCATCGCGCTTCGTGGCCAGCACTTTGCCGGTCGTGTACATGCAGAACCGGATGAAGTTGGGGGTCGCTGCCTGCGCATGTACCAGCATGCGCAGTCCGCGTTTCTCCAGATCGGGGGTGAACTCGCTCGAGCTTGGCGCCACGTCGACGATGCCGACCGCGAGTGCGCCGACCCGGTCGGCGTCATTCCCGGCGTTCACGAGTTGCGCGTCGGCGGGCTTGAGGCCGGCGTTCTTGAGCACGCCGCGGCTGAAGATATCGGGCAGCGCCCCGGGACCGGAGGTGGCGATTCTTTTGCCCTTCAAGTCGGCGATCGTCTTGATCGGGCCGTCCTTTTTCACGAACATGGCGTAAGTGAGCACCGGCCAATGGCAGCCGATGATCTTGATGTCGCCGCCGCGCGAGACCGCGGCCATGGGCGAACTCGGATTGCCCTCGTAGCTATCGAGTTCGCCGGCGAGCATCGCCTTGAGCATGGTCGGATCGCTCTTGAACTGCATAATTTCGAGCTTGATGCCCAGCTTTTCAGCGAAGCCACGCTGTGCCGCCATGAACAGGAACCCGGAATCGCCTTTTGCGGAGATGGTGCCATGCCTCCAGACCGTCTGGGCGTTGGCGGCGCCGGCGAGCAATGCCGCCACGGCGAGCATAATGCCGAACAATCCCAGCCGCACTTTGCCGGCCACTTGCATTTTCGTCATTTACTGTGGTCAGTCGTCATTAGCGGATATCCGCGTTATGGGCGTACTCATTGCCACGTGTTTCGGCGTCGCCTGGCACTACGCTCGCCGATCCTGGAGTACTCTCCTGTTATTCTAACTGCGCCCGGCCGGCGCCCGCAGGCAGTTGGAACTGACCGGCCGGGTAGGCCTGGAGGTACGCAAGCACCTCGGTACTGGGCAGCACATCGGCGTACTTCGCGTTCATGTCGCACAGGTTGATCGCGTGCGACGCCTGCGATCTATCGAAGCAGCCGTCCTCGACGATGGTGACGCGGAAGTTGTTGGAGAACGCATCGAGCACCGTCGCCCGCACGCAACCGCTGGTGGTGGTGCCGGTGACGATCACGCTGTCGCAGCCCAGCAGCACGAGATAACTCAACAACGGCGTGCCGAAAAAGGCGCTCGGTTTCTCTTTCGCGATGACGATGTCGTGTGGCCCGGGTTCGATGTCCGGCACGATGGTCGCGCCGGCGAGATTCGCGGGCGTGTTCACATCTTCCACGCTCCGGCTGTTCTTCCAGGCCCAGCTACCGCGGTTCCATTGATCGGGGCGCGACGCTCCGGTCGTATAGATCACGGGCACACCCTGTCCTCGCGCGCTGTCGATCAGTTGCTTCACAATCTTGATTGCAACCCAGGCGTCCTCGCCGCACGAGTTCCGCCAGCGCTTGATTGACGCGAGGATCGGCTCGGGGCGGTCCCCGCAAAAGAAGTAATTGACGTCTACTACCAGCAGCGCCGGGCGCTTGCCGAAGCCCTGCCGTGCGCCATAGCCCGCGGCCGCAAACACCTTCCGGTCGCGTTCGGTCAAAAAGCTTTCCCAGATTCGCTGGGTCATGGTCTAGCTCCTGTCGTTTGGTCGCCAACCCTGGAATAAAGCCTGAATCCGGTGAGGTAATCTTTTATCGCTCGGCCGCCGATGCGGCATCGCCCTATTTGCTTCTTATGATAATAACGCAATCTTACAAAATCTCCGCTAGTCAAGCATAGCGGCGCGGCAAGGGTATTCGCTCGCTTCCCGCCTGCTTCGATTCAAACACCGCGCGCGCCGCCGCGCAAGCCGCCCGCACATGCTCGACCGCGGCCGCGCGCGCGGCCGCGGGATCCCGCTTGCCGATGGCGGCAAGAATACGGCGCATTTCCGCTCCGCTGTGTTTGGCGCGGCCCGGCCTGGACATCGAGTGCGCCCGCAGGAAGTTGATGCGCGCGACCAGGCCTTCCAGCATCTCGCGAATGATTCGGTTGCCGCAGCCCGCGAGCATGACTTCATAGAACCGGGCGGTGGATTTTAAACGCCCCAGCGTATCGTCCTCCGCGACCGCGGCAGCGAAGTCCTCGAGCGCCGCGCGCATCCGCTTGACTTCGGCGGCGGTCGCGCGCGCGGCAAACTCCGCGGCGGCTTCGCCCTCGAGTAGCGCGCGGACGTAATAGATCTGCTCGGCTTCCGCCCAGCCGATCACGGACACCGAAGGTCCCCGATTAGGCGCCATGGTGATCAACTTCTCCGCCTCGAGGCGACGCAGCGCCTCCCGCAGCGAACCGCGGCTGACGCCCATTTCCTGGCAGAGATCCTGCTCGACCAGCCGGTCCCCGGGTTGGAAATGGCCGTTTAGAATAGCGTCCCGCAGCTTGTCGACCGTCTGCACCAGAACCGTTCGCGGTGAAACTTTGAGGTCCATTTTGGCTGGTCCTGTTTCTGAACGTTGCGTCATGTTGGATACCGCCGTACCGGATTAGGCGACATCATTTAAGGCGTTGCGTTCAGTCGGCCGCGGCGTGAAGCGCGGTCCGGATTTTGCGAATACCAGATACTTCCCATTGAACCAACTCTCTTGCGCCAATCGCGCGCGCCACGGGGTCGCGCGCGCATGTTCACGCTCGGCGGACTTGAGCGCGCGCGGGTCAGCCAAATAGTGCAGCGCGAGATGGGTCCATGCTTCCGGGTGGCCGGCGACGATCCGGAAGCGGCGCACCAGCAACCATTCCGGGCATTCCAGCAGCAATGGGACGTGGTCCTGTTCGTACCACGCGTTGAACTCGACCTGGCGTTCCACCGGAACCTGGAAAAAAACCGCGTACAGGCAAGGCGCGTCCAGCGGATCCGAACCGGGCGTTAGCCGCCTCTGGTCGCCGGTTTGTTCGCCGATGTAGCGCGTAAATCCGGTAACCCGGCTCAGCATGCGCTGCGTCTGCTCGCTCGGGCTGTTCTTGACGGCCTCGTACGGCGGCGTCTTCAAGACCGCCGGCGAGTTCATTTCATACACCGCCAGATAGTCGCGGTTGCCCGCGATGCAATAGCGCTGCGCGCTCACAAAACCGGGTACGCCCATGCGTAATGGGATATGTTCATGGTCATACCAATCGTTGAATTCACGCTCCCACGAAGCGCCGGGGGTCATTTCGGAAAACAGCACCGCGTTGCCTTGCATGGCGATCGCTCCTGTGGTTAGGGGAGTTGACATAATTGTCGGACAATCCTACAGTGCCGCCTTAGGGCGAGTCAACCGTGATGACAGTCGAAAGTCGGCGCGCACGCGCAACCTGGAAGGAGAGGTAATGCAGCTCAAGGTCCGGCGGTTTTACACGTTCGTGGAACACAGTGAATCGGGAAAAGAATCCGAGCTGCCTCTGCGCAAGGTCGCGGCGGTCGCGATTGTGGAGAATCCGTATGCCGGGCGCTATGTGGAAGATTTGACTCCGCTGATCGCGGCAAGCGCAAAACTGGGGCAGGAGCTTTCCAGGCAGGCGGCGCAGACGCTGGCGCCCTATCAGGCGCAAAGCTATGGCAAGGCCGGAATCGTGGGCATCGGTGGCGAACAAGAACATGCCAATGCGCTGCTGACCACGGTTTTCGCGCAGCCATTGCGCGACGCGTTGGGCGGCGGCAAGGCGTGGATTTCCTCATTCACCAAACGCGGCGGTCCCGGCATGACCATAGACGTGCCGCTCGCCTGCAAAGATGCGCTTTACGTTCGCTCGCATTACGACGGCATGACCATCACCGTGCATGACGCACCGTTGCCGGACGAGATTGCGGTCATCTTGTGTGTCGCCAACCGCGGGCGGCTGAACGCGCGCGTGGGCGGGCTTAAGTTCGAGGATCGCAAAGGCCAGGACGGACTGGTCTGATCAGGTAAGGAGCCCGGTATGAAAACCGCAATCGTAAACCTTGCAACCATCGTCACCGGCGACTGGCGGCACCCGCTCGCGCAGGGCGACTCGATCCTGATGGCGGACGGAAAGATTGTGGAAGTCGGAACGGTGCCGGCGGACGCCGTCCGCAGCTGTGACGTGGTCATCGACGCGGGCGGCGCAACCGCGATCCCAGGGCTCATCGATTCCCAGGTTCACAATACGTTCGGCGACTATACGCCGCGGCAAAAGACGGTCGGCTTCCTCGAGAGCTATGTGCACGGCGGCACCACCACCGCCATCGGCGCCTCGGAAGTGCATGTGCCGGGCAGGCCCAAGGACCCGGAAGGGGTGAAGGCGCTCGCGCTAGCGGCGTTCAAGTGCTTCGAGCATTTCCGCCCGGGCGGCATGCGCGTGCATGCGGGCTCCATCATCCTGGAGCCGGGCCTTACCGAGAAAGACTTCAAGGAAGTGGCGGACAAAGGGGTGTGGCTCGCCAAGGCCGGATTCGGTGCGGTGAAGACCCCGTTCGATTATGTCCCCATGGTCGCTTGGGCGAAAAAGCACGGCATGGTCACCACCGTGCATACCGGCGGATCTTCCATTCCCGGCTCGTCCGGCATTTGGGCCGAGCACTTGATTGCCATGCAGCCTGACGTGTCTTTCCACGTGAACGGCGGGCCGGTGGCCATGCCGGATGAAGACTTTCCGCGCGTGGTCAACGACAGCCGGATCGCGCTGCAGGTATGCACCGCCGGCAACCTCAGAACCTTGCTGCTCATCGCCGACCTGGTGCGCAAGGCGGATCAGTTCGACCGCCTGTTGATCGCGACCGACACG
>DATGVQ010000213.1:0-3025 GCA_035300145.1 Acidiferrobacterales bacterium
CACCTGCGAGAGGCGCTTGTCGATCAACCCCGAAAGCCCCGCGTCCTCATGAGCTAAGATGTAGCTTTGGCACGACCGGGCACAAAGTCCCAGTAACCGCGCCGCTTCTTCTTGCGTCAGCCGTCCCTCCTGCCAACCCCCTATGCCTGTTCGAATCTCATCTTCCGAGTCTCCTGTAGCCAATGCGTCCGCTTCAAATTGCACCCCCTTTCGGAGGTACCCTAAACCGGACAGATCACGTGCTATAAACCCGGACAAGTCATTAACTCTCTACATCATTAATCCAGAGCTCGATATTTCATCATGCCTGGATTAGCGGTAATATGAATGTTCCATCCGATGATAGATCGCCTTCATGGCATCTTAAGCTAGTGGGAAAGAATCTATCAAGCGAGAAGGTCGGAAAGAATCCGTCAAACGAGAAGGAATGGATGATTCCGTGCACCAACAGGTGAATCCAGATCGCAAGGCATCCGCGCGGCGGTTAGCCTCCGCGCTGCGCGCGTTTCTGCCCGCGGATGGCGTGTTAGTCGATGACGAAGATCTGCGCCCTTACGAATGCGACGCACTCTCCGCTTACCGGCAAACGCCGCTGATCGCGGTGTTGCCGGAGACTATCGAGCAAACGCAACGGGTCCTGCGTCTATGCAATGAGTGGCGTATACCGGTAGTGGCGCGCGGCGCCGGCACCGGCCTCTCCGGCGGCGCGCTGCCACACAGTCAAGGCTTGTTGCTCAGCCTTAGCAAATTCAACCGCATTCTCGAAACTGACCTATCCAACCGCAGCGCGCGCGTACAGCCCGGGGTGCGCAATCTCGCGATTTCCGAGGCGGTCGCGCAATATGGGCTCTATTACGCGCCCGATCCGTCATCACAGATCGCCTGCAGTATCGGGGGGAATGTCGCGGAAAATGCTGGCGGCGTGCACTGCCTGAAATACGGCTTGACCGTGCACAATATTCTGCAACTCAAGGTTATTACCATGAGCGGCGAGCTCATCACTGTCGGCGGGCGCGGACTGGATGGTCCTGGCTACGATTTATTGGCGCTGTTGACCGGCTCGGAGGGCATGCTTGGAGTGATCGTGGAAGTAACAGTCAAGCTTTTGGTCAAACCCGAGCGCGCCCAGGTGATGCTGGCGGCGTTTGATGATGTGCCGAAGGCCGGCGAGGCCTGCGCGGCGATCATCGCTGCCGGCATCATCCCCGCGGGTTTGGAAATGATGGATAACACCACCATCCGAGCAACCGAGGCCTATGTCCATGCCGGTTATCCGACCTCCGCCGCGGCGATCCTGCTGTGCGAACTCGATGGTAATAGCGAAGATGTTGCGCAACAAATGGTGCAACTGCACGAATTACTCTTGGCGCAAGGCGTAACGCAGATTCGGATCGCCGCCGATGAGAATGAGCAAAAAAAAATGTGGGCAGGGCGCAAGGCGGCGTTTCCCGCCATCGGCCGGCTTGCCCAGGATTACTACTGCATCGACGGCACCATCCCGCGCAAGCAGTTGGCCTATGTATTAACCAGGATCGGCGAGTTATCGGCGCAGTATCAGTTGCCGGTGGCGAATGTGTTTCACGCCGGCGACGGCAATTTGCATCCGCTTATTATGTACGACGTCAGCAAGCCGGATGAGCTAAAACGAACGGAAGAATTGGGCGGCGAGATTTTAGAATTATGCGTATCCGTCGGCGGCAGCATTACCGGCGAACACGGGGTCGGGGTGGAGAAGATCAATCAGATGTGCGTGCAGTTCCATCCGCCTGAGCTTGAGCAGTTCCGGGCAATTAAACGCGCGTTCGATCCGCATAGTTTGCTCAATCCCGGCAAGGCGGTGCCGACGCTCGCGCGCTGCGCCGAATTCGGCCGCATGCATGTGCACGGGGGGAAATTGGCGTTCCCGGAGTTGGAGCGCTTTTAACAGCGCCGACTGTTTTCGCAGCCGTCAAATAACAATGACCGGTAATTGCGATATCAGCGAGAATTTACAAGCAGCGGTGCGCGCGGCGATTGTCGAGCACGCGCCGTTCTGCATCGTCGGCGGCGGCACGAAGCAGTTTTATGGCAGGCCGGGGCAGGGCAAGCCGCTCGATGTCAGCGGCAATTGCGGGGTCGTCGCTTACGAGCCGACCGAGCTGGTTATTACTGCGCGCGGCGGGACCCCGCTCGTTAAGCTTGAAACAATACTGGCGGAAAAGGACCAGATGTTGCCGTTCGAGCCGCCGCATTTCGGGCGGCAAGCCACTCTCGGCGGCACCATTGCTTGTGGGTTCTCCGGGCCGCGCCGGCCGTATGTGGGCGCGGCGCGTGATTTTGTGTTGGGCGTGAAATGTCTGACCGGGAAGGGAGAGATCCTGACTTTTGGCGGGCAGGTGATGAAGAATGTCGCCGGCTACGATGTCTCGCGCCTCATGGTGGGCGCGCTCGGCACGCTCGGCATTCTGCTGGAAATTTCAATTAAGGTTTTGCCGAAACCTGCGCATGACATCACCCTAGCCTTGGAACAAAACGACACCGGCGCGATTACCACCATGAACGCCTGGGGGAGCCGGCCCTTGCCTATTTCCGCCGCTTGCTTTGACGGCGTGCGGCTTTATGCGCGCCTCTCGGGCACCGAGCAAGGCGTAATGGCGACCTACCAGAAACTCGGCGGCGAGTTGGTTAAAGATGGCTATGATTTTTGGCAGAGCATACGCGAGCATCGCCACCCGTTTTTCAACGACGACACGCCGCTATGGCGGTTGTCGGTCGCGCCCGCCACGCCCAAATTGGAGTTGCCGGGAAGGTGGCTGCTCGATTGGGGTGGGGCGCAACGCTGGCTGAAGAGCGATGCGCCCGCTGCGGCTATTCGGCGCGCGGTTGAAGCGGTCGGCGGGCATGCGACCCTGTTCCGCGGTGGCGATCGCCGCGATGTTTTTCATCCGCTCGCCGCGCCACTCATGGCGCTGCACCGCAATTTAAAGACGGCGTTTGACCCGCATGGCATACTCAATCCTAAACGGATGTACGATGCTTGGTAAAA
>DATGVQ010000214.1:0-6372 GCA_035300145.1 Acidiferrobacterales bacterium
AATGAAGTACCACATCCGTCGTCGATCCTTATCGGTAGCCTGGTGCCTCGGTCTGGTCTGCGGGGTATCCTGGTTGGCGGCTGGCGCCGCGACACCGTCCGGCCCCGCCCTCACGACGGTGGTGACCGCGCCGGGGATGCCGCCGGTGGTGGATCCGATGAATCTTTACAGCGAGACCGCGAAAGGCCCGCTCAGCCCGGCAGTCGCCGACGCCCTGCCGCGGGTCTATGTTCCAAACCGGAGTTCAAATGACGTCTACGTGATCGATCCCGCCACCTTCAAGGTCGTGGACCGATTCAAGGTCGGTTTTAACCCGCAGCATGTTGTTCCGTCGTGGGACTTGAAAACCCTGTGGGTGGCCAACAACGCGGAGGGACGCGCCGACGGTCGCGACGGCAGCCTCACGCCCATCGACCCCCGCACCGGCAAGCCGGGTCGCGCCATCGCGGTGAACGACCCTTATAACATGTACTTTACGCCGGACGGCGCGTCGGCCGTCGTGGTGGCCGAGGCGCTCAAGCGGCTCGACTTTCGCGATCCCCATACCATGGTGCTCCATTGGTCTCTTGCCGCCCCGCAGTGCGCCGGCATCAATCACGCCGACTTTTCGATCGACGGCCGCTACGCGATCTTCACTTGCGAATTCCAAGGCAGCCTGGCGAAAATCGATCTCATCGAGCGCAAGGTTCTCGGCTACCTAAAGCTTTCAAAGAAGGGCATGCCGCAAGACATCCGCATCTCCCCGGACGGCAAGGTCTTCTACGTTGCCGACATGATGGCCGACGGCGTGTTCCTGGTGGACGGCGACAGCTTCACCGAGATCGGCTTCCTCCGGACCGGCGTCGGCACCCACGGCCTGTACCCCAGCCGGGACGGGAAAAAACTTTATGTCAGCAACCGCGGCTCCAATAAGATCCATGGGCCGCCACACGGCAAGGGCAGTGTGTCCGTCATCGACTTCGCCAGCCGCAAGATCGAAGCGACCTGGCCCATTCCGGGCGGGGGCAGCCCCGACATGGGCAATGTCAGCGCGGACGGCAAGCATCTGTGGCTCTCCGGGCGTTACGACGATGTCGTGTATGTGTTCGACACGACCACCGGCGAGGTAAAGAGCATCCCCGTGGGCACCGAGCCGCACGGCCTTACGGTCTGGCCGCAGCCGGGCCGCTACTCGCTCGGCCACACCGGGAATATGCGTTAGGAGGAGGGCGTAGTGTCAGACTCCTCGCTACGCTTGTATGGTGTTTGCGGCTCCCAGGACACTAGTCCGCGTGGCTTTCCTGGCCATGATCAAGGTGAGGAACGCCATTCGTGCTCTTAGCCGGTTTCGGAATGGACTGTACGGCTAAGCCGTAATGATAAACAAGCTCACCGCCGCGTAACCCCGTGACCATTAAAAGCCCGAAGCAGAGGACCAGCAATGCCGTAAACCACCACGTGGGATAATGCGGGCTTGCCCGGTGCCAACGGGCCGCCAATCCCAGCAATCCAAAGCCACTCGCAGTCACTAAGGCTAAATTACGATGTATTGCTATGGCGTCGTGCGCCGCGGCATCGTGACTCACCGTATTAAAAGCCAGCCATCCAAATAGAAGCGTTAATACAGTCATCGCTAGACCCACTCCGAAATTCCAGTGGGCAACGGTGAGCCACTGGGGTTGAAGCCGGTTTTTCTTAAACAGCGTCGCTAACACATAAAACCCGGTGGCTACGGTTAACAGTGCGACGCTAAAGTGGACAAAAATGGGATGCCACAAATAAACCGCCTTCAGCATAATGGTTTCCTCTTTTTAGAGTGCACCTAAACGCGCTACTGAATTTTGATGCGCGCAAACAGCATATATGAGGTCGGGTGATCGCCGTAGGTCTCCCGCAGCGCGCTGGGTAATGCATAGCCACTGACCAAGCCACCGATACCTATTTTTAAATGGTGCTCGGCGGGAAAGTCGTAGACATAGCCCGCGCTGAGTTTGCTGACCTCAAAGGTTTGTCCGGCAAGCGGCATGCCGGGTAGAAATAGCTCATTTTTGCCGACGCGCTCCAAGCGGCCAAACACCGTATGGGTATTGGCAAGATTGATCGCGGATTCCAATAAATATCCGTTGGTCGTTACCCCTTCGTTCGTGGCATCTCTTCCCTGGGCGAACGTCGTCTGCCAGTTATTACCCCGGAGGTTCTGGTTGTAAATTACGGACGTGGTGGTGCGATTCACATTAGTGTCGGGTTGTAACTGCTCGGGGCTCACGATATGGCCGTAACTTGCTTGCAATGCCCAGGCCAGTGTGGGGTTATACGACAAGCGTACCGAGGCTGAATCGAGTTCCCCGGTCTCAATGTTGTAACGGTATTGATCGGGCTCTCGTCCGCGAAACACCGAAGCTTCGAGTCTAATATCATTGTAGTGGTAACCCAGCGTCACGACACCATACGTGATGTGGGTCGAATCCAACCAATGGTGTGTGATCGGCGCCTCCGGATTATCGATCCCGGAAAAGCGATGCATGAAGGCGGGTGGTCCCAGCGCCGGTTCCCCGGGTAACCCCATATAACCGAATACTCCGCTCTTTTCAGACAGCGGCAGGCTATAAGAAGCGGCCAATTCCATAAAGAGATCGTGCGGATGCTGACGATCGATCAAAGGCGTGGCGCCATTCGCGGTTTCACCCGTCTGCAGCAACAGCGGATAACCGCTTTTCCCCATTAACGGATCGAGCGAAACCATGCCGCGTAGCCCCAGTGTCCCCTCGCCCAGAGGACGCTGCCCCATGAGCATGAGCATGCTGGTGCTAAAGGTCTTGGCATCGCCCCGCGGCCCGCCCTGGTGATCGTAAATGGCGTTGGCAAAGCCATGTACCATGGTGCTCCAATCCCCGCGCATCGCATGCATGCCGTCCAGGGGTGAAGAGTCCGGTCCCCAACTGGTTCCCGAGGCCTCGCGGGTCATTGGGTAGTTACCGAACATACCGGGCATGTTCTGCCTATTCATCTCAGGCATATTGCCGTGATCCAGGGTGGAATGGTCCATGGGTTTCTCCTCCGCAGTGCCCCCCGTATCAGGTATAGCATGAGCATGCTCCATTTGCGTCTGGTCCTTATTTTGGTTTTGCTCCGCACCGTGGGCGGACCACGCCACCGCGCAGGCCATTAGGCTTACCGTGGTTAATAATCGTTTCATGTTCAGTCCCTTCAAAACAACAGCCATTGAAATGATGGATTACCGCGATTAAGGGCAACAACGCACGCGGCAGGATAAAGTTTATCGAGCCGCGTAAAACCTGGGCGTCTCGTGTCTTCGGCGGTTAGGCGTTAAAGCGCGCGGGGAGGGCGTTGCAGTTGTTCTGGGAAGAACGGTTGGAATGGCGACGCTTTGGCGTCTTGAAAGGGGAAGACGAAATCGGGGGTAGTAACTATTAACGCGGATGGCAAGGCGGAATACGAGCAGTTTTGGCACCAGGAACATTGCTCACAGGGGCTCGATTTTTTCGATAGGTCATGATCGGCATGGTGTCGATCGTGGCTCTCGCCGTGGTACTGGCCATGGTTATGCAGGTGATGGTCACAATAAAGCATGGTCACCATGGCAAAGGTGTGCGTGGGTAACCACAGCGTAATAAAGACCAAAACAAAACGTATTGAGTAAAGACGCATGTCAGAAACACAAATAATTCCCGGATATTTAGTTTATACGCAGTGTTTTCTAAAATCTATTAACCCGGAAGTGCTTGACTAATTAGCATGGGTTGGGGAAGGTGCCAGAGCCGCGTTCAAATTCGGACATTTTGTAATCAGCAGGTCGCAGGTTCGATTCCTGCACGGCCCACCAATTAAGAATAATGGCGCCGGTCGTCGGGCCATTCGTTAAGATCAGGGCCGATCAATTCAACAGCAACCACCCGCTTTTCTCTACGACCCGTAGCTTAGCTTCGGGTGCCAGTCCTTACCCCGTCCCTCGGGCGTGAAATCGAACAGGTTCCAGAGCGGCCAGATGAGATCCACGTGGCGCATATCCTGCCCTTTCTCTCCGGGGGCGAACAGCAGTTCCGTGCAGTAGGCGTGATGAATCTTGCTCCCACGCCGCACGAATACGTTCAAAGCCGGGATTTGCGACCCCTCAGTGGTTTCACCGTGGTAGTCGCGGTTGTAGGGATTGCCGGCCGAGGAGAGGAACCGCAGGTTGCGCCAGCCGCGCTCGCGGGCGAAAGCGCGGACGCGCTGGATCGGAGACTTGGCCACAACAACCAGGTTGATGCGCTGCGCAGCATGCGGCGCGGTTCCGTTCAGGCCGTCAAGGATGGAGGTACAGCTCGGGCAGGGCTTTTCCATATTCGGGCCGTACATGTAGCTGTAGATGACCAGGCTTTCCTTTCCCGGCTGGAACAGCTCCGACAACTTCACGCGCCGCACGGATTCGCTGTCACCGAGATTCGCGGCGCCTTCTTCGAATTCGTAATCCTCCGGGACCGGTCCGCCCGCAGGCAGCTTGCGCCGCATTGCCGCAACGTCCTCAAGCCGCCGGCGCAGTTCCATCTCGGCCTTGAGCAGCTGGTTGCGTGCGTTTCGATATCCCGCGTTCTCCCCGGGAAAACGCTCGGAATGCAGCGATTTCGATGCGGGTTTTCGCTTCGCTTTTGGTGCGGACTTTCGCTTCGCCTTTGTAGCCATTTTCAGTGCCTCCTGTTTGTTTGCGTTTAATGCGGGTGAACGCGTGCCCGTCTCGTAATACGGGGGCTTAAGAATACTGAAACGAACCCCTCACGAGGCAATACAGGGATGGTCTTAGTAATCCGAGACTGCTGGGTTCGATTTCAGCATGGCCCACCCAGTAATCAAAGGTTATTGTACATCATCCTTAATTGCGGTTTACAGCGTAGCTAAATCATCGCTGTTGTCTATCCGGTATCTGCTCCATCTAATAATCGGTTACAAAAGAGCGTAAAATTAATTCAAGCATGGAGACTGAACTATGAAAAAACTTTCCTTTATCCAACGCAGTACCGAAAGTCACTGGGTCGGCGACGGTTTTCCGGTGCGCAGCATTTTCTCCTACAACGACCTCAGCGCGGAGATGTCCCCGTTTCTCCTGTTGGACTACGCAGGACCCGCGAACTTTCCACCCTCCAAGCACCGGCGCGGAGTTGGCCAACACCCCCACCGCGGATTTGAAACCGTCACTATCGTCTACGCAGGTGAGGTGGAGCACCGCGACTCTTCGGGCGGAGGCGGAATCATCGGTCCGGGCGACGTGCAATGGATGACCGCGGCGTCTGGAATCGTCCATGAGGAATTTCACGGGCCTGAGTTTGCAAAACGCGGCGGCCCGTTTGAGATGATACAACTCTGGGTCAATTTGCCGGCAAAAGACAAGAAGGCCGCCCCCGGATATCAAGGCATCACCAACGCGCAGATACCACGCGTTGATCTTACCGGCGACGCCGGTTTCGTTCGCGTCATTGCCGGTAGCTACAATGGAACCAAGGGCCCGGCGCATACGTTCAGCCCGATGAATGTTTGGGATGTACGCCTGAATGCCGGGCATCGCGCGGAGTTTCAAGTGCCAGGCGGCCGCACCACAGCGCTGTTCGTCCTGAAAGGCCGCGTCCGGTTAGCGACCGGTGAGCTCGTGAGTGAAGCCGAATTGGCGGTCTTAGAGCGCGAGGACGAAAAGCTCGCGATCGAAGCGCCGGAGAACACCACGTTGCTGTTACTCCATGGGCAGCCCATCAACGAACCCCTCGTTGGCTACGGACCCTTCGTAATGAACAGCGAAGCAGAGATTCGGCAAGCATTTGTTGACTACCAGAGCGGACGCATGGGGCGGATTGCCGAGCGTGCTTAGAACAGTGCGCGAAGGGAGGAATCCATGAGAACTCTATCGCCGGAAGCGCGTAGCGCGGAAAAGCGCAGCGCCTGTTGATGGTTATACGAAACCAGGAGAGCTAAATCATGATTATCGAGTTGCTGCGACATTTCGGTACCATTTCGGTAAGTAATACACGGCGTGCCGGCGTACTGGGTCTCGTGTGCCTCTCATTCATTGCTTCATCCTGCATGACAGTGGGGCAAGAGTTTTCCGAGTCCCACGTATCCGATATCCATATAGGCAAGACAACTCAGGCTGAAGTTCGAAATATGTTCGGTTCGCCCTGGAGGGTCGGGGTGGAAAATGGGCAGCGTACGTGGACTTATGGCAAATATCATTACCAACTCATTGGGCCGGCGAATACCAAAGACCTCGTCATTCGTTTTGATGCCGATAACGTTGTCGTATCCTACTCGTTCAATACGACCGATCATCCGGAATAAGAGGTGCCACCGGACGCATGAAACTCCACCTCAGCGCGTAGGGCGGAAAAGCGCAGCGCCTTCCGCCAC
>DATGVQ010000215.1:0-13616 GCA_035300145.1 Acidiferrobacterales bacterium
CATCATGCTGGGGCTGGCATTTTTCGTGTTGAACCGGGGCTTTGGTTTTTACAGCCTGCTGCACGGATTCCCGCCGGTCATAGGAGTACTCCTGCCGACGTTGCTGTTTTTCCTGCTGTCGCTTTTGCTGTTGCGGCGCGTCGCGTAACAGGTCTGGGGAAGCTCTGGTCAAGTTGTAGTTCCGAACCGCCGTTAGGCGGTGAGGAATCTTGATTTTTCAATGGCCTTAACAGATTCCGCGCTACGCTCGGAATGACAAATACGACTTAATCAGAGCTTCCCTAGGCGGATACTGGCCGGTGAGGGCGGCAGCAAACCGTTGACACCGGCTGACTGTTCGTGCTTTGCTGTTTCATGGGCGGCGCCTGCTTTCCCCGGCGGCAAGGGGGTTTGCGGGTTAACAATGCAACCGAAAGGATACGCCGCCTTTCTCATTTATCTACACACTTGGTAATGATGAAAAAGGAGGAACAATATGAAACACAAAAGAAGTGCAGGCGTCGCCCTGATTAAATCAGGGGCTGTCAGAGGATATTTACTGTCTTCGCTATTTCTTCTTACCGTTGCCATAACGGCATCCTGTGGTAGCAGCGGATATGGTGGCGGTGGGGGAGGCGGATATGGCGCACCGCAACCAATGCAGGGTGCATCGTTCTATGTGGACGAAGTTAAAGGATTCGATTCGCTCTACTATGGGACGAGCAGTGCGCCCTTTAGGACCATTACCTATGCCCTGCTCATTGCCGGTCCAAATACAACTATCATAGTCCAGCCTGGCACCTATAACAGCGCAAACACAGAGATGTTTCCCCTGGTGCTGCAGCCCGGCCAGATGCTTATCGGTGATGTACCCAACAAAGGGGATAACGGTACTACTTCTACCATCATCACGGGTACTGGCTCGCTTATGACCACCGTAGGCGTCTTCACGTCCGCAACCATAGTAGGCGCATCAGGTTCCAGGGTATCGGGTTTTAAGATCGAGAATGCTCCTACTGCATTAGACGTGGCTATTGTTGCTTCCGGGGCCATGGAGATATCCAATAATACCCTCATGAATACCAATGGTGTGGTCGTGTTTGCAGATAGCGGCACGGTATCTGCTATGGGCAACACCTGGCCGCAAATGCCGCCGGTTTGTGGGACAGATATTGTTGTCTCCCCACCCGGTATAGTGATTTGGGGTTCAATGGCGATGCAGCAGTGTCCTCCTTAAACATAGTGCTGGCTTGAGGGAAAAGTGGGAAAAGAAATTGCCCATTAGCTAACCCGAAACGAGGCATACACCCTCACAGAACCATTCGGTGTTAACCGTAGTCATCGGCGCCTGATATCCACTCATCAGTTACCCATGGGATCTGAGCGGGCTCACCGCTTGCGCGTACCGATTTAGTGGAGGTTTTTTTTAGTGGAGGTTTTTTCAAGACTTATCGCTTAGGTTTCGATAACAAACGCGTCCCTCCCGTAGCCCGCGTCAATCACCGCGCATCAAGGACAGGATTTCGTCCGTGCTTAAACGGCTGGACGCCTTGCCGCGCATAGCCGCCAGCAAGCGCCGTCCCCGGCGCATGGACTTGTCCGCCTTCTTTAGAATGACACTACGGCCTTTTACCGTAAACTCCACTTCAGTACCAGGCAAAAGACTGAGCCGTTGGCGCACCTCGAGAGGAATAGTAACCTGGCCTTTACTGGTGATACGCATAGATTGCTTCGTAAGAATATTACTCATAAAGAGTAATACTTGCTAATGACTCTTGTCACGTTTTGTCTCCGGCTTCGATAACAAAATTACCCGCGTGCGCGAAAGCCGGTCGTGCCAGGCGAGATTTTCCTTGTCAATGAGGATCCAAAGAAAACCGAGACCGAAGCATAGCCAAGAAAGCAGGGCGCTGAAAAAGCGCAAGCCGGCATCGCGCCAGCCTAGCGTGCCGCCATCCGTGCGCCGCACTTGCAAACGCCAGGCGCGCATACCGAGCGTTTGTCCGCCGTGGATCCAGAACCAGGCGAGAAATACAAAACTGACGCCTAGCAGATAGATTTGAAACAAACGGTGGACCAGCAGGCCTTGCCGGCCTCCGCCGGTAATGATGACAAACGGCAACGCGGCGACAACGAGCACCGCGACCAATAACAGGCTGTCATAGACGATCGCCGCCATTCTTCGGAATAAACCGGCGGCGGCAGGGCGGGTATTTATGTGCATCAACGGGCTTAACGAAGGTTTTTATGGGGTCTTTCTTCCAGTATAATCCGGCGCTTGTCCAGCAACTAACCAAGGGTCATAGTAGCTACTGCTGCCAACCTAATCTAGCGCCGCTCTCTCCATGTTATCCAGTCTATCATTGAACTTAATCGAGCTTGGGCATTTTGCCGCTTATTTGGCGTTCACGGTGGCCTTAGTGCAAGGCTTGGCGCCGCTGTTGGCGCATAAGCTGCGGCTGCCTTCCTTAGCCGATATCAGCATCAACGCCGCTATTCTGGTTTTTCTGCTCACTACGCTCGGCGGGCTCACGTTGATCCACGCCTTTGTCACCAGCAATTTTTCCGTGCTGTATGTGGCGATGACCTCCAATTCGCAACTGCCGCTGTTTTATAAGGTCGCGGCATTGTGGGGCGGGCACGAAGGATCGCTGTATTTGTGGGTATGGATCTTGACGCTATTCACCGTGTTTGTCGTCTGGCACGGCCGCCGGCGTTACCCGGAACGCCTGCCGGTGATCCTCGCCGTGCAAGGCTGGCTAATGGTGGGATTTTTCGGGCTTATCTTGTTTTTGTCAAATCCGTTTCTGCGCGTATTTCCGGTGCCGGTCGATGGGCGCGACCTGAATCCCTTATTGCAAGACCCCGGCATGGTCATTCATCCGCCGATGCTGTATTTGGGTTATGTCGGCTTTTCCGTGCCCTATGCGTTTGCCATGGCCGCGCTGTTGACGAATTGGAACAGCGAGTTATGGATCGGCCATATCCGCCGCTGGGCATTGATCGCCTGGGGGTTTTTAACGACCGGCATTATCCTCGGCGCCTGGTGGTCTTATTACGAATTAGGCTGGGGCGGGTATTGGGCGTGGGACCCGGTGGAGAACGCCTCGTTTATGCCTTGGCTGCTGGGGACCGCCCTGATCCATTCAATTACCGTGCAAGAACGCCGGCGCATGCTGCACGCCTGGAATCTATTTTTAGTCATCACCACCTTTGCGCTGTCGTTATTGGGTACATTCCTGGTGCGCTCGGGCGTCTTGTCCTCGGTGCACGCGTTCGCCGTCGATCCTGGCCGCGGCGCTTATATCCTGCTCTTTATGATCCTGGTGTTAAGCGTGTCCTTCGGTATCTTTCTGCGCAAAGGGCGTTATCAGCAGGCGGAGGAAAATATCACTTCGGTTTTGTCGCGCGAATCCTTTTTTGTTTGGAATAACGTGGTCTTTACCCTGGCCGGCGCGTGTGTATTGTTGGGCACTTTATACCCGTTGGCGCTGGAGGCGCTGACCGCGGCTAAAATCAGCGTCGGTCCGCCGTATTTCAACGCGGTCATGGTGCCGATTTTTTTGCTTGCCATGCTGCTCATGGGTATCGCTCCGTTGGTACCTTGGCGCAAGGCCAATGCCGATAAGTTGCGCCGGCGGCTTTTGCTCCCCGCCATCATCGGTTTGGCCGTCGCTGTTTTAATGTGGCTGGTATTCCCCGCGCTCTACTGGACCGGCCCGGTCGCCGTCGGCTTGGTTGGTTTTGTTTTGGGCATGCTTGCCACTGACTTCGTGCGGGCGGTTAAGCAGCGGCGGCGGCAACTTCCGCATGAAGGCCCTGTGCTTGCGATGGTTAACACCATCTTGCGCAATCAGCGCCATTATGGCGGCATGGTGGTGCACTTCGGTATTATGTTAATCGCTATCGGTTTGGTCGGTTCCGGCCTATTCCGCCTCGAGAAATCGGTCATGATGGCGCCGGGGGATATATTGGAGATCGGCGGCGAGCGCCTGCGCTTCGACCGGGTACAGCAGTTCCGGCGCGACAATTACCTCGCGGTGCAGGCGCAGTTTACGTCATTGAATAGTGGTTATACGCTTGCGCCCGAACGCCGGCGTTACCCGGTGCAAGAGGCGCCGACCACGGAGGCGAGCATCCATTCCACCTTACTGCGCGATGTGTATGCGATCATCACCGAGCCGGAGGGCGGGCGCTGGGGGGTACAGGTGTATGTGAATCCGTTGGTGCAGTTTATCTGGCTGGGCGGCATGGTGATTATTTCGGGTTTAGGGTTTTCTCTGAGCTATAGAGTCAGACGCATGATCCGTAGCCCGGCGACCGTGCCGGCTTCGCTGTCTTAACCTATGCGCAAAATCCTTTTTTTGTTAGTCCTATGGGCAGCGCCGCTATCCGCCGCGCAAGTGACGGAAGATCCGCTCGAGCGTCAGATGCTGGATATCGCCGGCAAGCTGCGTTGCGCGGTCTGCCAAAATCAGCCGGTGTCGGAATCCAACGCGGATTTGGCGAAAGACATGCGCGCCATTATCCGCGAGCAATTGCAGGCGGGCAAATCGCGCGAGCAGATTATCGCCTACTTTGTCGAGCGCTACGGCGATTATATCTTGCTGAAGCCGCCATTCGATCAGGCCGGCGCACTGCTGTGGCTGGCGCCGCCGTTATTGCTGATCATCTTGGGCGGGTCTGCCTATCTTTTTCTCCGCCGCCGGTTACAAGCGCCGGCAAGGGATTATCCGGCGCTGTCGGCGGAAGATCAGGCGCGGGTGCGTGCCGTGCGCGGGCAGGAAAAAATCTATCAAACGAGAAGGCCGGAATAACCATCATGGTGCTGTTAGTATTAGCCGCAGGCTTGGTAATCATCGGTGTTGTCTGGTTTTTACTGCGCCCCTTGGATGCGCGCAATGAGGCGGTCGCACGGCGGTATGAATTAACCGCGGTGCGCGACCGTCTGATTGCGCAATTAGATGAATGGGATGCAGAGCGCACCGATCAAGGTGTCGATGCGCAAGTGGCAGGTACGGAACAGCGGCGTCTGGAATTTGAATTGGCGCAAGTGTTAAAAACCCTGAACCCTTTACCTGCGGATCCGGACCAGCCGTCTATGGTAGACCTGGGCCGGAAAAAGTCTCCGCGATGGATGCTGGCTTTAGTTATCCTGGCGCTGCCGCTGATGGCGCTAACTCTTTACGTCCGGCAACAGCAAGCGGCATTGACTTTGTTTGCCGGCGTTAAACAAAATCAGGCGCAAGAGATGGCCGGCGGTGGAATGCCGCCAAAGGTTTTGGAAATGGTGGCGCGGCTGGAACAGCGCCTGCAGGCGCAGCCGGATGACGCGCGAGGCTGGGCGCAATTAGGCCGCTCCTACGCGGTGCTTGACCGCAAGGCCGAGGCGGTCACGGCCTACGCCAAGGCGTATAAATTAGCGCCGGAGAATATCGCCATTCTGTCCGACTATGCCTGGCTGCTGTACAGCGAACAGCCGACCGAGCCCAAGGGGCAGGTGGTGGAGCTGTATAAAAAGCTTCATCGCCTCGATCCTGCGCAGCAAGACGCGTTATGGGTGTTAGGCCTTGCCGCCTATAAAGAAGGCAGGCGCGACCAGGCCTTGGGCTTTTGGGAAAAATTGCTGGCGAGCTTGCCGCAAGGCAGTCAGGCGGAAATCACCGTGCGCAAGGCGGTGGCTGAGCTTAAGATGAAGCCGTAGTGCTTTTCTTCATTTATTGGATTGGGGCGTGATGCGCACCACCAGGCCAAATTTCGGGTGGTCGAAATAATGGATCTCTTTGCTTTTAACGCGGCGCGTTTCGCTGATTTCATAGAGCTGTTCGCCCGCAGGCGCGACGACGGTTACTGATGGGTTGGCGGTGGCGTTAAGATTGGCAGTATTCTCGCCACGGAATAGTAAATCCACTTCCAGGTGTAGAAACCGGCTGACATACAATTTCATTACTCCATCCAATTCGCCCGCCTGTTTACTGCGGATGCGCACGGGTTTCGCGTCTTTTTCGGCCTCGGCGGTTTGCACCCACAGTTTATGCGCCAGGATACGGTAACTCGGATCACGGCCGAGGGCCGCAACCGCCGGCGCTAAACTCGGCGCCGGGGATGAAGAGGAGGCAGCCGGGGCATCATTCGGCTCGATCGCATCCTTCAGGCCGGCAATCACCGGCGGGCTAAGCGGCGCCCATTGTTCATCGCCAGCCAGCTCGGGCAATTTATTCTCGAACACCACCACCTCGATTTCGTAGGATTTTTCTTCCTTCTCGCTTGACGGGCCCTTTCCTGTCTGCTGCGCGGCGATGCTTGTTGCAAACAGCAGGTAAAACAAAAGCGTGGACCAAATACGCGGCACAGGTATTTCCTTTATAATAATGAATATTACAGATCCATAGTATCGCTATAAATAGGAATGGGTAAATAGATGGCGGTTAGACAAGTGTTAAAAATGGGCGATCCATTGTTATTTCAGATCGCCCAGCCGGTGCGAGAGTTCGATACGCCGCAGCTTGATGCCTTGATTGCGGATATGTTCGATACCATGGCGGCATTAAACGGCGCCGGGCTGGCGGCGCCGCAAATCGGCGTGTCCCAGCGTGTCGTGATTTTCGGTGTGGAGGCGAACCCGCGCTATCCCGAGGCGGAGCCGGTGCCCACCACGGTGTTAATCAATCCAATAATCGGGTTTTTGAGCGAAGAAACTGAAGAGGGGTGGGAGGGATGTCTGAGTGTGCCCGGCATGCGCGGCGTCGTCCGCCGCTATACCCGGCTGCGTTACTCCGGCTTCGATCAACGTGGCCGGCCGATTGAACGCGAAGCGTCCGGGTTTCATGCGCGCGTGGTGCAGCACGAGTGCGACCACTTGGACGGCATCTTGTATCCCATGCGAATTAAGGATATGCGCCTGTTTGGTTACGAGGAGGTTTTGTTTCCCGGACAGAAATTTACCAATTGACGGCGGTCTTTCACGCTGCCGGCGCGAGCGTGGCGAGCAACGACTGTACGGCTTGAGTGCGGCTTTCGGTGTCCGGCATATCCTGCAAAATGCGCAACCGTTTCGGCCCGTCCAGTTTAAATTTGTGCGGCTCCGACTGAATTAACCGGATCAAGGCGGCCGGATCGATATTCGGTTGATCGTGAAATTCAATGCGCGCACCTTTCGGCCCGGCGTCGATTTTGCGTATCCCTAAAGGTAAGGCTTGAATTTTAAGCGCGGTGACTTTGAACAAGGTTTTGGCCGGCTGCGGTAAAAACCCGAAACGGTCGATGATTTCCGCTTGCAGATCATCCAGTTCGTTTTCATTGTGGGTGCCGGCAATGCGTTTGTATAAAATCAGGCGCATATGCGGATCGGGGATATATGCCTCCGGCAGCAGCGCCGGCACGTGCAAATCGATTTCAGCAAACCGGGGATCCGGTTTTTCCAAATCCAATTCTTTGCCCGCTTGCAAAGAAGCGACTGCGCGGTCTAATAATTCGGTATAAAACGCAAACCCGACCTCGTCGATCTGGCCGCTCTGGGCTTCTCCTAATAGTTCCCCGGCGCCCCGGATCTCAAGGTCATGTGAGGCGAGCGCGAAGCCGGCGCCGAGATCTTCCAAGGAAGCGATGGCTTCCAGGCGCTTGTGCGCATCGGCCGTAATAGCAGCGTGCGGTGGGACTAACAAATACGCGTAGGCGCGATGGTGCGAACGTCCGACACGCCCGCGCAGTTGATGCAACTGCGCCAATCCGAACTTATCCGCGCGTTCGATGATCATGGTATTGGCGTTCGGCACATCGATGCCGGTCTCGATGATCGTGCTGCAGATTAAAATGTTGAAGCGCTGATGGTAGAAGTTGAGCATAACCCGCTCGAGCTCCCGCTCGGGCATCTGCCCGTGGGCGATACGGATATCGGCTTCCGGCATCAGCGTCTGTAATCGCTGCGCCGCCCGCTCGATGGTTTTGACTTCGTTATGCAGATAATATACTTGGCCGCCGCGGCGCATTTCGCGCAGACATGCCTCCCGGATCAGCGCATCACTCCACTGGGTAATGAAGGTCTTGACCGACAGGCGCTCCGCCGGCGCGCTCGCGATCAGCGAGATATCGCGCAGGCCGGACAGCGCCATATTAAGCGTGCGTGGCACCGGCGTCGCCGTCAGGGTCAGCACATCCACCTCGCTGCGCAATTTTTTCATGCGCTCTTTCTGGCGCACGCCGAAACGATGCTCTTCATCGATAATCACAAGCCCCAGCCGTTTGAAATGCACGTCACTTTGCAACAAACGGTGGGTGCCGATGACGATGTCGACGCCGCCGGAGGCACAGCCGGCGAGGACGCGGGTCTGCTCGGTTTTAGAGCGGAAGCGGGAAAGCAATTCGATTTTGATGCCTAAATCGGCAAAGCGGTCGCTGAAATTCTGGAAATGCTGTTGCGCGAGCAAAGTGGTGGGCACCAGCACCGCGACTTGATGCCGGTCCTGCGCCGCGATAAAGGCGGCGCGCATGGCGACCTCGGTCTTGCCGAAGCCGACATCCCCGCACACCAAACGATCCATGGGTTTTTCCTGTTCCATGTCATTTAACACTTCCTCGATGGCTCTCTCTTGATCCGGAGTTTCTTCAAATGGAAAGGCGCCGGCGAAAGCCTGGTATTGATGGCCGCGCGCGGCAAACGCATGGCCTTTGCGTGCCGCGCGCAGGGCGTAAATTTCCAACAGCTCCGCCGCCGCGTCGTGCGCCTTCTCTCGCGCGCGCTGTTTCGCTTTCTCCCAGGCATCACCGCCGAGTTTATGCCAGGGCGCGCGGTCGGGATCGGTGCCGGTATAGCGGCTTACCAGATGTAACGCGGTTACCGGGATATAAAGCTTGTCGCCGCCGGCGTATTCCAGCGTCAAGAATTCAGTGACGCCTTCGCCTACGTCTAATATTTGCAGCCCGCGATAACGGCCGACGCCATGTTCCTCGTGCACCACCGGATCGCCGATATTAAGTTCCGCGAGATTGCGGATGACGGCCGCCGCATCCCGCACTTGCCGCAGGCTGCGCCGGCGCTGTAATACGCGTTCACCATAAAGTTGCGGCTCGGTAATGACGGCGATAGCCGGGTCTTGCAGTAATAGACCCTTATCCAACGTCGCGCAGGCGAGCCCCAATTTGTATTTCGCCGGCAAAAAGGCCGGCCAATTTTCACACGCAACCGGCTGAAACCCATGTTCTTGCAGTAGGCCGCGCAATACTTCACGGCGGCCGGGGGTCTCCGCCGCCATTAAAATGCGGCCGCGATAGCTGCGCAAATAATCGAATAAAGCCGCGTGCATGGTCTCGGAGCCTGATTCACTTTTGGTAAATTTATGCTCGACCGGCAGAATCGGCGGAGGTTGCGTGGAAAAATTAATGATCGCGCCTGTAACAGTAGCGGACGATGCCGGGGGCAATAGCTCGATGCGCGGCAGTTTTTGAAGCGCCACGTCCAGTTCGGTGGAATCGAGGAATAACATCGCCGGCGGCAAGATCGGGCGCTCGCGGTCGTGGCGCAGCAGCGCGTAGCGTTCTTCCGCTTGCCGGCGGAACTGCTGCGCGCATTGCGGCGCCGCTTGCTCGGTAAGACAAAGCGTGGACGCGGGCAAATAGTCGAACAGAGTCGCGGTTTGGTCGAAGAATAAAGGTAGATAATATTCGATACCGGCCGGGCTTAAGCCTTTGCTCACGTCGCGGTAAAGCGCGACTTTTTGCGGATCGCCCTCGAAATGCAGACGAAAGGCCTGGCGAAATTTTTGCGACGCTTCCGGTGTCGAGGGGTATTCGCGCGCCGGCAACAAGTGAATGGCGCGGTGTTTACTTCCGGAAAGTTGAGTTTCAGGATCGAACTCGCGGATGGATTCAATTTGGTTGTCGAATAAATCGATACGATAAGGCTTGCTGCTTCCCATAGGAAATAAATCGATCAGTCCACCGCGCACGGCAAACTCCCCCGGCTGCATGACTTGCGACACGCTTTGATACGCCGAACGCATTAGCTGCCGGCGAAAATCGTCGAGATCCAAGGTATCGCCGACATCCCATATAAAGCTGTGCGCGCTGACATACTCGCGCGGCGGCAGCCGATGCATCAAGGTGGCGACGGAAAGCAAGATGATGCCGGACTTAAGCTCCGGCAGCTTATAAAGCGTTAACAGGCGCTGGGAAATAATGTCTTGGTGCGGCGAGAAGGCATCGTACGGCAAGGACTCCCAGTCCGGAAACGGTAACACCGGCGGCGCGGTTTCTTCGCCGCCTAAGTAGAAATGCAGTTCGTCTTCCAATTGCTGCGCAGTGCGCGCATCCGCGGTAATGACCAGCAGCGGGTCAGGGTGGGCGCGGGCCGCCTGGGCGATAGCCAGGCCGCGGCTGCTGCCGAACAGCCGGTTCCAGATAATAGTTTCACCGCGCTGCGAGGGCAGAATCGGATATAGCGGGGAAATCTCCTGGGTTGCTGACGCAATCTGAGGAGGTGGCACGCCTCTTCCTTACATAAAAATGCGCCATTTTACTCTAATTCGGGTTTATTGCCTGCCCCGGGATTGCGTTTAGGCCCACTTTATGCGCATAATTTCATTGCAGATAACAATGTGGTTCAATAAGTTACGCGCATTTTATAAATAAAATTTGGAGGAACGTTAGGATGAAAAAGGCCGATTTTAAGGTGGGTGACGCCGTATT
The DNA here is from genome assembly GCA_035300145.1 of Acidiferrobacterales bacterium. GTDB lineage: Bacteria > Pseudomonadota > Gammaproteobacteria > Acidiferrobacterales > DATGVQ01 > DATGVQ01. Next base: position 10,663 of record DATGVQ010000215.1, read on the forward strand.
TTATCCCGCAGCGGGGGTAGGCGTTGTCGAAGCCATGGAAGACATTTACATCAACGGCCAATGGGAGCAGTGCTTTGTGATCCGGATCTGCGAAAACCGGGCGGTCATCAGAATCCCTCAGTCCAATATTCAGAAAAACGGCATACGGCCTCTGCTCCAAGGCAAGCGCCTTAAAGAATTATTTAAGGTGTTGGCGGCCAAGCCGATGCATCGCGCAACCGGAAATTGGGCCGAGCGCTACAAGGACTTGGAGCGCAAAATTAATGGCGGTAGTTGTTTAGAGTTAGGCGAGGTGGTGCGTGATTTGACGCGCTGGAAACAGGAGAAGGGCCTTTCTTTCGAGGAAGCCCGTTTATTACAAACCGCGAGTAATTATCTGGCGCACGAAATTGCCGCCATTCAAGGCATTCCTCCCGAGATCGCGTTTGATCGTATCCGCACGCATATCGAATAAATGTTTAGGACCTCTTGAATTTACCCGCGGTTGAATCCGGATTCTGGGCGTTAGTGCCGGCGGCCGGAGGCGGCACCCGCATGCGCGCCGCCTGCCCCAAACAATATCTTCCCGTGCGCGGCCGTGCGGTGATTTTGCATACCCTGGAGCGCCTGTGCAGCCATGCGCGTCTGCAAGGGGTCGTGGTCGGCCTTGCGCCCGGCGATACTTATTGGTCCGCGCTTAATTGCCGTTTTCCCCGCCTATTGGGCACGTTCGAGGGCGGCGGCAGCCGCGCCTTGACGGTATTGAACGGGCTGCGGGTATTGGCGCGGCATGCCAAGCCGGAAGATTGGGTGTTGGTGCACGATGCCGCGCGCCCGTGCTTGCGCCATAGCGACATCGATAATTTAATTCGCGCGATAGGCCAACACGACGAGGGCGCGGTGCTGGGGGTGCCGATCACCGATACGCTCAAGCGCGCCGACGAAGCCGGCCATATCCTTGAGACGGTCGCGCGTACCGACTTGTGGCGCGCGTTAACCCCGCAAATATTTCGCCTCGGCTCGCTGGCGCGCGCTATCGAGCGCGCATTAAAAGAGGGTATTACCGTTACCGATGAGGCCTCTGCCATGGAATATGTGGGCATCCGTCCGCGTTTGGTTGCCGGGCATCCGGATAATATTAAAATTACCTTGCCGGACGATTTGGCGTTGGCGGAACTGTATTTGCGGCGGCAGGCAGGAGAAGGTCTGCCAAACGAGAAGGCAGGAGAAACGGTTTGATTAGAGTCGGCCAGGGTTATGATGCGCATGCGCTGGCGGCGGGGCGCAATTTAATTCTCGGCGGGGTGCATATTCCGCACGCAAAAGGCCTTGCCGGTCATTCCGATGCCGATGTGCTGATCCACGCCATCTGCAATGCCTGCCTGGGGGCGGCCGGGCTCGGCGACATCGGGCGCCATTTTCCCGACAGCGATGAGCAATATAACAATATTGCCAGCCGCGAATTGCTGCGCAAAGTGCATGAGATGATGGCGGCGCGCGGCTGGTCGCTGGTCAATCTCGACAGCACTATTGTCGCGCAAGCGCCGCGTCTCGCGCCCTACCTGCAAAAAATGATCGCCCATATCGCCGCCGACCTCGACGTTCCCATTAGCAGTATTAACATCAAAGCCGCGACCACCGAAAAGCTTGGTTTTATCGGCAGGGAAGAAGGCATCGCCGCGCACGTCGTGGTTTTACTCGTTTCTGATCATTAATTAAGGAACTCACTTAAACAGGCTTTTGTGAAAATGTGGGCTGTCCCTGACGGCTCAAGAGGCAATTACTACGCCGACGCAAGACGACAAATAAGAAGGAGCCACAGTAATTATGCATAAGAGACTTCTACTCATTTCGTTGGCACTGGGGATCTCCACGTCAGTGGTGATCGGAATGATGGAAGCATATCTGCCATACAGCGAAGCCAAAAACCGGGTAATCGACGCCGTAACTGTGACTGGTGCGCTGATAGCTGGTATCGCATACCCACAGGGTGTCCACACCGGACTCGGACCGTCCTTGTGGGGTTTATGGGTCATGGTTGCCAACCTAGCCGTCTACATTGCATTCTGGTACGTCTGCCTGCAGCTAGCCCGGTACTTTCGGCGGAAGCGCAGTAGGCTGGGGTAAGCTTGCGATGTGCAGGAAGCACAAGTGTCGCGGGAGGCAGGACGCCGGAAGCGACCGGCATTAGTACTTCCCTGTACGTCAGCCGCTCCCGGCATCCTGCCTCCCGCGGCATTAGTACTTCCCTGTACGTCATGAGGCCAAGATTTTGTTGGGGATCATTTCATTCACCCCAACCTACGAGCTTTCCTTTAACTTACGGGATGCGAGAAAAATATTTTGTCATGTCTCTGCGACTAACATTGACAAAGTCCCGGTCACATCCATTATCCATGGCCGCACAATAACCGCTATGCATTTCTTCTGATGGGAAGGATCCAAAGAGTATGTCTTTACAGTCTTTTGCTCGAACGCATCTATACAGTTTTATTGAAGTTGGCTGATTTGTCTTTGTGCTTGACACCTTAAGATGTCGCTCCAGCAACGACATAATCTGTTGTTTTAAATCTTGCTCCGCCGAAACGTCGTACAACGATTTGTAATTACCGCCTTCATAAGGGTCCTTTACCAAGGACAAAAAATTCCCCGCTTTCTTTGAGCTTTGATATAGGTCAAACTGCAATATCTCTTCTCGATTTATCTTAGTTAAGTCGCGAGACTGAAACAACGCAATGATATCGAAGAGGAGACATTGTGGATCACGTATACAATCCTCACCCTGTTCGTAGTCGAGCGCAACGCTATAGATGACTCTAACCCGCACCGACCCGAAAGTGATATCTAACCCTGCCTCTGAGCTTGCGCTCGCTATCCACGGATAACCAAGCAATATCAGAAGGCCTAAGACATTCAAAGCGCGTTTAATCATCAGCACGGTAGGTTGGGGTGAGCTTGCGATGTGCAGGAAGCAC
>DATGVQ010000216.1:0-64564 GCA_035300145.1 Acidiferrobacterales bacterium
GCGTGCGGAACGGACACCGCTGGTGGATTCGCCGCGTGGCGGCTTAATCCACCCTACTTCACCGGACCGCCAAGGCCAATGACATCTTGCAAAAGATCATCCGCGCCAATCGCCGGTTAAGTTTCAAACAGAATGGCGCACGTTTTTCAGCACCCTGCGGTGGCCGCTTTTTGCTTTGCGTGTTGACAATTTCTTTGGGAAAGACCGCCTGGCCGTGCTCCTGCCATGAATTGTGTCCATGAACCGGGCGGTCTCTCCCTCACCCGGCCCTTCGGATCGCCTTCTCCCGGTGGGAGAGGGAAAGTCGGTACGGCCTCCGGCCGCAGGTTCATGGAAAGAGTGGGCGAACCTCGGCTTTCGAGCACCGCCGGGACTGCAAAGCGAAGAAAGGTCCGAGTCAAAAAGGCCACGGATGGACTTTTTTCAACATCCTTATAGATTACCCGATCCATTCACCGATAACGCCGGCTACTTTATGGTTATCGAGGTAACCGTAGAGCTTGTGCGGATTCAATCTCTCTCTGCCTATCCAGAAAGTGTAAATAAAATGGTCTTTAATAGTTGCCAGATATTGATGTAATTTCATCGGCGTATAATCATCTGCAATGCGCTCGTCGTGCGACACATAATCGTCTTCCGCAGAAAAATTACACCAATGAACAATATTAGTGGGATAGCGGCCATCATCGGATTCGTCGCAGTCGTACAATTGGCTTTTGACCGCCTCCTCTCCCAAGGGAGATCCAAGAGTGACAAACAGGTTCACTTTCTTATCGTGGATTTCCCGGTATTCGCTCATCCGCGACACTTTCCATAATACGTCGTAGGCGATGATGCTTCCCATGCTATGCGCGATTAAACAGATATCGTCACCGCGCTGCATGGCCGGCACCAACAGCCGCTGCAAGCGGTCGCGCACAATTGAGCCCACCGCCCGGTATTGGAAATAAGCGCCGAGATCGGGCAGAAAGCGATTAACAATATGCTTGTTAATCCGGAGCAGTTCCGCGATCGGGCTGATGAAATCGGCGATTTCTTCGCGGGCGCCTTTATCTTTCTCGCGCCGCTTTAGCGCATGATAAGTTTTTTTGTTCTGATCTCCGGTCTCAATGCTAAACAATCGCCGCATGGAATCATCGTAACTGCCGTCGGTCTCGTACGAATAAGGCCACTGTAAAAATTTACTATCGAATTTCTTTCTTGGATGCTGGGTTTCGGCCCAGAGAATTGCATTATTGACATCGCCGTAATAGGCGAGATCCACCTGAATTTTCTGATTTTCGATTTTTCTGCCGGCGGCAGTGCCGTTTACTCGATTTAGACCATGTATTAATGCCTGTCTGACCAGCCGTTCTTTTTCTTCTCTCCTTGGTTTAGTTGCACGTCCGTGCACCACGATAATTCGCTTAGCCATAGCCCTCCGTTAACACGATCGAGTCCAATATGTTGTTTAGATTATTTGCCGGTTATTTTCTACGTCTTATATTACTGTGCAGCTGCTGAGCCCGCCAAACTAAATCGGCCTCACCGTTTATTTAATCGTTCTCTGGACTTCCAATAGCCTTAGGAGCAGCATAAGCTGGTCGTGAAAATCCGCAATATTTGGTTTATGCCGCAACAGCCTGTTTATAATGAAAAACCTACTGGGGTTAAAATAAAAACAAGGCTTGTACCTCGGGTGGAAGCATCTGAACGGCAGTTCGCGCCGATAAAACCAATTTCGGTCAATTGTTCGGGGGAAGCGATATGAATAAAAAGTGGTTTCATTTAGGCATCTTTCAAAAAATACTCATTACTATGCTCGTGGTCGCGGTAGTCCCGCTAAGCGCCATCTGGTATATCGATTATCGAAATTCAATTGAGCGCATCTCGAACGCCACGGATCAGCAACTCGCCGATATTTCCGACAAGCTGGTCGGTCAGGTAAATGACTGGGTCACGATGAATCTTAAAGTGCTCAATCAGAATGCCGCGCTGGCCGAAGTGATCTCAATGGACGGCAGAAAACAAGGCCCGATATTGCGGTCGATACTCGACGAATATAAATGGAGTTATCTTGTTTTCACCATCGGGCCCGACGGCATGAACGTCGGGAGAAGCGACGACCTTAAGCTGCTCGATTACGGCGATCGGGCCTATTTTAAGGACGTCATGAACGGCGCCCCTATGGGTAAACAGGTTTTGATCAGCAAGACCACAGGTAAACCGGCGGTGATTCTTTCTGCCCCGATTTTTGCTGCCGACAAAAAGACGGGCGAGAAAAAAATCGCCGGCGTGATTGCGATTGGCATGTTCATCGCGGAGATGTCGGAGCAAATTACCAATCTGCGGATCGGAAGAACCGGCTATGCCTTCCTCCTGGACGAAAACGGCAAAGTAGTCGCCCACCAAAAAGAGGAATATGCCGCGACCAGCGCAGACTTTAGCAAGCATCCGGCTTTTCAAAACCGCCCCGCCAGCGGCAAGAAAAAACTCATTTACGACGACGAGAACGGGAAAAAAGTTATCGCCTATGTGCAAACCACCAAGCAAGGGTGGCTTATGGTCGCGCAAGAGGACTACGATGAAATCTACGCCCCGATCCGGGAAGCCAATAATGAAGCTTTGATTCTTCTTAGCGTAACATTGTTCATCGTTCTGTTAATTGCTTATCTATTATCACAGCGGCTGTCTAATCCGATCAGAAATCTCACGCGTGTTGCCGACGAAATGAGTCGCGGCAGGGTGGTGGCACGGATCGTCGAGCTCGGCAGAGACGACGAGATAGGCGCTCTTGCCAATGCCATCGACCGCATGGGTACAAGTATCAGGCTGGCGATTGATAAACTAAGCGCCAGGGCTTAATGCCGCTTAGGCAACCGGCGCGGAGCATTACTGATGAGCCCGGATGAACCGCTTACTTATAAACAGCTTATCGATCAGTTGCGGCGCTTTTGTGGGGAACACAAGACCGGCACCGTGCTGATTGCAACCGAAGATAATCAGCTGGTGCGCGTGCTGCTCGAGAAAGGGAATATCACTTTTTTAGCTTTTGGTCAGAAACAAGGTCAAGATGCGGTTCCGCTAATTCGAGAGATCAAAACTGGCCGCATTAAATTTTCCGAAGGCCACGTCGGCTCATCTGGCAAACAGGCTCTCCCACCCACCCGGGAAGTGCTGCAAGCGCTCGCCGGGACGCGGGCAACACCGGCGGCGGCGCTTAAAATCATCGAGAATGAATTAATTGATGTGCTTGGACCGATGGGCAGCATAATTTGTGCGGAGCATTTAAAAAAGGCCGGCGATTTGACGCAGGCAAGCGCGTTGACTGATTTCATAAACGTCGTAGCGAGAGAAATCAAAGACGCAACAAAAACCAGACGTTTCAAAGAAGAAGTGCTGAAAAAAATAGGTGGTTCATGAGCAAACTCCGCCCATGCCGGTAATCACGCTGTCTTACCGCGAGCCCGTGTCTTCGACTGAGCAAGTATGTCCTTTCAGGTAAACTTACGGAAAATCCGGCCTAAATCCTTTTCAAGAGATTCGAAAACAAACACCCTATAAGCACCTATGATCTATATATTGTAGAAGTAAGATCAGTCATATGATTCGCTGCATTCGCATAAAACCCCTGCTTGTCTTTTCATTTTTCGTGGCCTTTTATCTCGGCATAAACCCTAGTCCGGCGAAGGCTGAAATTGAACACCGTTTTTTTAAAACAAGCGATAATGTGCAGCTGCACTATATTGAGGCCGGCAAGGGACAGACGCTGGTGTTTGTGCCCGGCTGGGTCACGCCTGCGGAGATTTGGGAACCGCAGATCCATTATTTTTCACAAAGGTTTCATGTGGTCGCCTTGGATCCCCGTTCTCAAGGCGAATCGGCAATCGCCAAAACCGGACACGAACCGGAACGAAGGGCACGGGACATTAAAGAGCTGATCGATAATCTGAAGGTCGATTCGGTGGTGTTGGTAGGATGGTCGCTCGGGGTATTGGAGTCATTGGCCTACATAAAGTCTTTCGGCACAGACCATCTTGACGCCTTGGTGCTGGTGGATAATTCCATCGGCGAGGATCCGCCGCCGGTGAGCGACCCGACTTTTCTGTCGCGCTTAAAAAATGACCGCGTGACGACGATCAGACGATTTATACGGGGGATGTATAAAACCGCCCAGACCGAAGACTATTATCAAAAGATCATATCTCAATCTCTTAAGACACCGCTTGCTGCGAGTGTTTCCCTATTAAACAATTATTATCCAAGAGAGGTTTGGAAACGCATTGTTTATCAGACAGAAAAGCCTATCCTCTATATAGTCACTCCACGTTTCAAACAGCAGGCGGAAAATCTGAAAGCACACAAGCCGGAAGTCTCGATTGAGGTGTTTGAGCATGCCGGGCATGCTCTTTTTGTTGATGAGAAACAGCGTTTCAACAAACTGATGGAGGACTTTGTCCAGAAAAAGGTTGTCGGCCAGACACAGGGTTTGCAACGATAACAAATGGGAGCCTAGGATTTAATGTTTTCTCATACTAAGGCACGGCTCGCGCCGTTGTTTTTGGTTTCACTTGCATCGGTTGGTTTCGAGATTTCTCTAACCCGTTATTTCGCCATTGCCAGCTGGTCGGAATACGGTTACTGGGTGATCTCCATCACCATGGTCGGCTTTTCCGCAAGCGGTGTCATTTTGAGCCTGTTTAAAGATTCTTTCGTAAAGCGAGGAGAAACTTTTCTATTCACTATACCGCTGTTTCTAACCCTGTTTGCCTGCCTCGGCTATTATTTAACCACCATCAATCCGTTTAACCCGCTCGAATTTCAAAACCGGGACCTTTGGTTTGATCAGTTATTAAATATCTGGAAATACTACGCGGCGCTGTTTCCTTTCTTCTTTCTGGCCGGGTTTTATATCGGGCTTTATTTCGTTCTATTCCAGGAAGAAATACCGCGGATCTATGGCGCGGATCTGGCCGGCGCCGGCGTCGGCGCCTTGATAATTTTGCTGCTGATGTTCTGGATACACCCGTTTTATCTTCCGGTAGTGTTATTGCCTTTTCTTGTGCTGGCCAGCTTTTTGAACTTACCGAAGAAAATGAAGCAGCGTAACGCCTTCTTCGTTACCGCCGCATTACTACTCGCGGCAGGTGAAGTTGTCGTTGTGAAATTCAACTATGCCCATTTCAACGAGTACAAGAGCATCTATCCAGCGCTCCATGTACAAGGCAACCATGTGGTGCGGGAAATTAAATCTCCACGCGGCTATTTTATGGTGCTGGATAATTTCACTGAACGCCTGGATACGGATTTTTCCAACAACTTCGAAGTTCTCAAGGCCGCCGGACCGCCGACGACCTTCGGTTTATACAATGATGGCAACCGCGTCACTTCCTTGCCCAAGCACTCGAATTACAATTCATCCTACATTAAAGCGGCGCTGGACGCGTTTCCGTTTGAATTAAAACCTGCGCCGCAGGTGATTTTAATCGGCACACGCGGTGGTTTCCGGATCAAAGAGGCTTTAAGCCTAGGCGCCGCCTCGATATTGGCGCTGGAGCCGGATGAGACGCTTTTCAGCCTGATCCAGGAACAAATCGCCATCGAGCAAGATCCCGCACTTAAAAGCCGCGTTAAGATAACCAACCAATCGCCGGCGATAATCTCTTCCCTCGGCGAGTCAAAATTCGATTTGATCGATATCGCGTCGGATTTTCTCGGTCAGGCTGACGCGAATAAATTCGCCTTTACCGTAGAAGCAGTGCAGGGTTATGTCCATGCGCTTAACCACGATGGAATTATCTCTATCCCGGTTTCCATCCGCGAATTCACCGTCTATGCGGCAAAAATGCTGGAAACCGTGCAACGCGCGCTTTCCGATCTCGGCATCGCCGCGCCGGCGGACCATATTATGGTTTACCGTTCCAGCTGGAATGTGCGTATGCTGGTTTCGAAACAGCCGTTTAACGCCGCGCAAATCAAACTTTTACGCAGCTTTTGCCATAAACGTTCATTCGACACCTCTTATTTCCCAGGCATTGATCCCGCAAAAATACAGGTTTGGAATGATCTCCCCGCGGTTTCACTTGAACAGGAACGGGTGCTCTCGCGTTCCGACAAAGCCAATGACGCCTTGATGCAACAAAACCTGCAAATCCTTTCTCCAGCAAATGCGGCATTCCTGAAAGATAATTTTTTTAATTTGGCCGCCTCGACTTACGACAGGCCGTTTTTCTACTCTATCCTTCGTCTGGGTAAGCTAAAACAGGTACTTAACAAAATCGCCCTGATCCCGCGCGAAGAGATCGGCTACCTTATTAATGTCGCAGTTTTGCTTCAGGCGGTGTTATTTGCCATCGCTATTCTAGGGCTGCCCTTGATCCGTTGGCGGGCAAAAAGACCGGAAACCAGCATCATCCTAAAATCCATTTTATATTTCGCCGGACTTGGGTTAGGTTTTCTTTTTCTGGAAATCTTTTTAATTGAGAAAGTCGCCTTTTTTCTCAACGATCGCACTTATGCCTTCGCGGTAGTGCTCTCCGGCATGCTGGTTTTTTCCGGTATGGGTAGCTACGTTTCCAGCGCCTACCTGAGTAATCCTAAAAAGGGCGTTGCCCTGGCGAGCCTTATTATCTTTTCCTGGATTCTATTGGCCATTTTCTTATTGGACAGTATCCTGCTGGCATTTTTGGCACTGCCTTTTGCCGCCAAGTGCGCTCTCATAATAATACTCGTAGCGCCGCTTTCATTTGCACTCGGATTTCCATTTCCGCTCGGACTTTTCTTTTTCCGTGGCGAACAGAGCAACTTTCTACCCTGGGCTTGGAGCCTGAACGGCGCGTTCTCCGTAATCTCCACTCCTCTTGCCAACTTGCTCGCCATCACTGCGGGCTATAAAATGTTATTGATCGCCTCGCTTTTGCTTTATGCGATGATTTTTGTGATGTTCCCGATTCCTATAAGGCAGAAACAATATCTATCCGCACCGCTCACTCAAGAAGCTAAATAAAATGCAAAACCTACCCAAACTGATTCTGCTCGGCGTTCTGCTCCAGATCTCTTTTGCTTACGCCACCGATGAAAACCGACAACCTGACAGCGGCAAGGCGAGCACGGCACTTGGGACCCCAGACTGGACCTATGAGAAATTTAACAAAGCCTTTGCAGAAAGTGGCCGCAAAATTGTCATCTCGGAGAAAAGTTTTAATGACATCCAGGAAAGGAAAAAAATCGCTTTAAAAGAAATCGACATGTATTTGAAAGAACGGCTGGGCAAAGCCGACCCGATTGTCATGCAGGCGTTTGCCGAGATCCCGCGCGAATATTTCCATTATCATTACGCGGACAAATACGCTTTTGTCACCGCCGCCTATGAAGAAAAGGCGAAGCCCTGGGCGATCGGTTACGGTTCCGCGCTAAGCGATTATCTAGGCCAGGCCTATATGACGCAGTTGGCGCAGCCTACGAGCGAAAGTGTCGTGTTGGAAATCGGTACCGGCAGCGGCTTCCAGATTTCCCTGCTTTCCCGGATCGTCAAAAAAGCCTATTCAATAGAAATCATCGAGCCGCTGGGCAATGCGGTGGCCAAGATTTTCAAGCCTTTACATTATGATAACGTTCAAACCCGGGTAGGGGACGGCTATTTCGGCTGGCCGGAGGTGCGCGAGGGTTTTGATGTCATCATCGTTACTTGCGCCGCGCAATACGTGCCGCCGGCGTTGTTTAAGCAACTCAGATCCGGCGGCCGCCTGGTGATTCCCATCGGCCAACCGTTTAAAAAGGGTCAAGTGCTGTATGTTTATACCAAAGACAAGGAAGGAAAAATCCACTCGCGCAAAGACGTCGGCGTGTATTTCATTCCGATGACAGGAGCGATGGAAAAAGACGGGGGTTGATGCATAAGACCCATCGGCAGTCCTCCTTTATTCCGATGCGTACAAGGCTAGCTTCCGCCTCATTGGAATTGCAACGCTGAACGCCTGCATGTATTTCTAGGCAGACTGCCAAAAACAACACCATTACGCCTTCGAGTTTCGTAATTCGAGTTGGCACACACCGGAAATCTATTCCATATTGGAACACCGGGTGGTATTTTGTATTTATCAACTGGCCGGATTTATGTCCCCGCTGACCGCTACTACTGATTTTGTTTATATCCGGCTGCATGCTCCTACTGAGAAAAAATACGAAGGCGATTACCCTATCGAAACGCTGCGTGTGCGGGCCGAACGTGCGCATTCCTGGGAGCGTCAAGACAAAGATGTATATATCTACTTCGATAATGATCAAGCCGGCTATGCGGTTAAGAACGCAATCACCTTGAACGAAACGGTGAACGCAAAAAAATCAGATGTTCACGCGCTGTAAGGCCAGCGTACCGGAACGGCCGTCTATCTCACCGGCAATCAAATCGCATATCGGAATTGAACGCGGATTCTTTAACAAGGTTTGCGCTAAATCGCCTAAGGCAATAAAACGTACTCCTTGTGCCAATGCGCGCGTTAAAAACTCACGAAACCAGGGGAGTTTGCCCATGCCTTCGATTTCCGCATGTACGGTTAATACATTAGGAGTTTTACTGCGCAATAAAGACAAATAATGGTCGACCAGCTTTTCTTGCGGAAATTCCGGCCGTCCCATTAATTCATCCAGCGTGGGAAGAGTGCTCGGAATTTGCAACGCATTGTAGACAATACCGTTTACCCGCGGATAGAACGGAAATATGCCGCGCGCATCGCTGGCATACAGCAAACCGGCGGCGTCATAGGCCGCGAGACTGGACGCGTTCGCTTGCCAACCGGCGGCGCCGGCGGTGCGCGCCGGCGTCCCGAAGATGCGCTCAAATTCCTGTCCTGCTTTAATGAACTCTGCTTGCACTTCTTGCGCAGACATCTTCTCCAGATCATCTTGCCAGCGCACGTGGTCATAGCAATGAATGCCGACTTCATACCCTCGGTCGCGCACCGCGCGCATCACATCGGCATTGCGCCTACCGATGTGTGGCGCCGGCAGCAGTGTCCCGTTTAGCAACGTGCGAATGCCATAAACGCTGACGACGCTGGTGCGTTGCACCTTGCGGAAGAATCCCGGCCGGAGTATGCGCTTGATGGCGCGCCCGGTATTATCCGGCCCCAAAGAAAACAAAAATGTCGCCGGTAGCCTGAATTCAGCAAATAATGCGGCTAAGTTAGGCACACCGATACGTGTGCCGCGGTCAGTATCGACGTCTACTTTGATAGCAAGAATAGTATCCGGCATCACTGAATACTTAAGCTAACTCCTGGGATGGGCGACCCAAGTGATACTCCAGCGTTTTACGCAGGGCGGTTTTAAGATCCGTGGTCGGCGTCCAACCGAGATAGCGCTGGGCGTTTTTAATTGACGGGACGCGCGTCAGTATATCTTGGTAGCCTTTGCCATAATAATCATCCGATTTCACTGCCACGATCTTTACATTCTCAGCAAGCCGGGCATATTTAGGATAGGTTTTAATTAGTGCAACTAAAGTCTCGGCGAGCTCGCGTATGGACATATCATTAGCCGGGTTACCAAGATTGAAAATGCGTCCATCGGCACAGCCATCACGATTCTCGATGATACGTAACAGCGCGTCAACACCGTCGTCGATATAAGTGAAGCTGCGCCGCTGGGCACCCCCGTCGACCAATTGAATATCCTTGCCGCGCAGAATGTTGCCGACAAATTGCGTCAGCACGCGCGAACTGCCTTCTTTCGGCTCCAGGATATTATCGAGCTTCGGACCAATCCAGTTAAACGGCCGGAACAAGGTGAATTTAAGGCCTTGCTTGGCACCATAGGCGTAGATGACGCGATCCAGCAATTGCTTGGAGCAAGAGTAGATCCAGCGTTGTTTATGAATCGGCCCGAGCACCAGATTGCTATTCTCTTCATCGAACTCAGCATCGGTGCTCATGCCATATACTTCCGAAGTCGATGGGAACAGCACCCGCTTACGATAGCGCACGCATTCGCGCACGATGTCGAGATTCGCTTCAAAGTCGAGCTCGAACACGCGCAAGGGATCTTGCACGTAGGTGGCGGGCGTGGCGATGGCAACCAACGGCAATGCCACATCGCATTTCTTGACATGATATTCGATCCACTCTTTGTTTATCGTGATGTCGCCTTCAACAAAATGGAAGCGCTCGTGTTTCAAGCAATTTCCCAATTTATCGTCGCTCATGTCCATGCCGTACACTTCCCAGTCCTTGCGTTCCAAGATATGTTGCGTCAGGCTGTTGCCGATGAATCCGTTAACGCCGAGAATGAGAACCTTAAGACCCATGTTGTGCTCCATTAACTAACGTTGATATCAAGCTTGCGCCTACCCGCAGCAGTACTGTCGAAGATTTGGCCACACACCAAATTACTACTATTACCGGCCGCTTCCGCCTGTCCCTGCCACTGTAATCGCAGCGCCTCGAGGCTGCCTTTGCCGGCGGCAATGCGCAACGGCGCGATCGATAATACCTCTCCCGGCACACCACCGCCTTCCGGGAGCGGTTGTGCCCACCAAATAATTAAACGCCGCCCCTGAATTTCAGTGAATGCGCCCGGATAGGGATGGGCTACCGCGCGGATGAGATTAAAGATTTCGCCGGCGCTGCGGCGCCAATCGATGCAGCCGTCTTCCGGCCTGCGTCCACCGAAATATGTCGCCTGCGATTCATCCTGCTGGCGCCGCGGCGCAACCCCATGCTTCAACGCATCGAGATTGCGCGCAAGCAGCCGGCGCGCGGCATGGGTGACGTTTACAAACACATCACGCGCCGTATCTTGCGGGCCGATAGGCACCGGCTCCTGATCGACAATATCGCCAGCATCGGCGCGCGCGATCATGTGATGCAAAGTCGCGCCGGTTTGGCTTTCGCCATGCAGCACTGCCCAGTTGATCGGGGCGCGGCCCCGATACTTGGGCAGCAATGAGCCATGCATATTAAAAGCCCCGAGCCGGGCGCTTTTTAAGATCTCGCTGCTTAACATATTTCGGTAATAAAACGAGAAAATCAAATCCGGTTTAAACGCGCGAACGCGCGCAACCCAATCGGTTTGATTGATGCTACTTGGCATAAATACCGGGATATTATGCCGCTTAGCGAGTGCCGCCACCGATTGGAACCAGATCTCCTCACTGCTGTTATCCTCATGAGTGATTACAGCGACAATTTTCTCACTGCGCTCAATCAAGGCGCTAAGACATTCATAACCGACATCGTGATAACCGAATACGAGAATAGCAGGTTTATGGCTCATTAATTTGCTGCACGATTTCACGAATAACGAAACGTGGGCGGCGGCGCACTTCTTGGTAAATACGCCCGATATATTCACCGATGATGCCCAGTCCCATAATGCCGACACCGACCAGGAAATAGAGGATGGCAAACAAGGTAAACACGCCTTCCGCTTCCGGACCTACGATCAAACGGCGGATAAATAAATAGATAACGAATAAAGTGCTCAACAACGACACCAGGAAGCCGAAGAGGGTAAAAACTTGCAGCGGGACGATGGAAAAACCGGTGATTAAATCAAAGTTAAGGCGAATCAAGTCATAGAGCCGGTATTTAGAAGTACCGGCGGCGCGTTGCGCATGTTCCACTTCCACCTCGGTCGGATTGGCGGAAAAACTATAAGCCAGCGCCGGAATGAACGTGGAAGCTTCGCCGCTCGCGGTAATGTAATCGATAATAGGACGGCGATACGCGCGCAACATACAGCCTTGATCGCGCATCTCGATCTGAGTGACGCGCGCGCGCAGAGCATTGATCAGCTTCGAGGCGTAACGCCGGAACCAGCTATCCTGGCGATTCTTGCGGTACCCACCGACCACGTCGTGCCCGGCTTCGATCGCCGCGAGCAATTTCGGGATTTCCTCCGGTGGATTTTGCAAATCCGCATCCAGCGTCACGATCACTTCGCCGCGTACCTGTTCAAACGCGGCCATGATCGCCATATGCTGGCCGAAATTTCCATTGAAATCGATGACGCGCACCTGTCGCGGGCGGCGCTGATGCAATTCTCTTAAAATTATACCGGAGCGGTCATAGCTGCCGTCGTTGGTAAAGATGACTTCAAACGGCTTGCCGATGCTATCCATTACCGCCATTAAGCGCTGAAATAGCGCAAGCAGATTTTCCTGCTCGTTGTACACCGGAATAATAATGCTGATATAAGGCCGGCTCATCTCAGGTTCGCCGAAATAAATCGGCCATGGCGGCGATCACGCGGTCTTGGTCGGCCTCGGTCATAGTGGGAAACAATGGCAGACTGACGATCCGGTCGGAAATCGACTCGGCATGCGGAAAATCGCCGCGCCTGAAGCCATAATGTTCGGCGTAATAGGGATACAAGTGCGCCGCGCGGTAATGCAGGCCGGTGCCGATGTTGCGCGCCTTCATGCCTTGCATAAAGGCGTCCCGGTCCATGCCCACCGCTTGCGGATTGATCAGCGGCGCGTATAAATGCCAGGCATGGCGATGTGCATATTTGGGCGTCTTCGGCAGCGTCCACTGCGGCCAATCAGCGAGCAGGCGCTGATAGCGCAAGGCAAGTTCCGCGCGGCGCCGAATGAAACCGTCCAGCTGCGGCAACTGATGCAAGCCGAGCGCGGCTTGGATATCCATCATATTGTATTTGTAGCCCGGCGTGATGATTTCATAATGCTGGCTGCCGCTCTTGCCGAAACGGTTCCATGCCTCGCGATCCATGCCGTGGAAGCGCAATAAGGCGATCTCGGCCGCGAGCGCGTCATCGCGGGTGGTGACACACCCTCCCTCCCCCGTAGTCATATTTTTATTAGGATGAAAGCTGAATACTTGAGTATCGCCGAAGGCGCCGATGCGGCGGCCTTTGTATTCCGCGCCGATGGCATGTGCCGCATCTTCGATCACGCGCAGGCCATGCTTATCGGCAAGGTGATACAAAGGATCGAGATCGACCGGCAAGCCGGCAAAATGCACCGGCATGATCGCTCGCGTGCGCGGCGTAATGACTTCGGCCAAACGCGCTACATCGATGTTATCGCTATCAGGTGCTACGTCCACTAATACCGGCATTCCTCCGGCAAGCACGATAGTGTTCAAGGTAGCGGCAAACGTCATGGGGGTGGTGATGATCTCGTCGCCGGGTTTGAGTTTTAACGCGGCAAGAGCAAGATGCAATCCGGCGGTCGCGGAAGACAGCGCCAGGGCATGCGGAGCCTGTAAGTATGTCTTCAGTTCTTCTTCAAATTTTTTTACCCGTGGCCCGGTGGTAATCCAGCCTGATTCAAGACAAGCGACCACTTCATCGATCGCCGCGCGATCCAACGCCGGTCGGGAAAAGGGTAAAAATTCATCGTTAGTCTTTTTATTTGCCACACCTAGCTCCGCGTAACCAGATACACCCCGGCAATAATAATCAAAATCCCGGTGATGCGCGTTAACGACAGATTTTCTTGAAACAGATAATAACCGGCGACGGCGTTGACAACATATCCCAGGCTCAACATCGGATAGGCGTAGCTCACTTCCACCCGCGACAGCACCAGCAACCAAACACCAACGCTGGCGATATAGAGAAACAGGCCGAATAATACAAATATATTGCCGGCGACCTGAAGGGCGATAGGCGCTACATTAACCCAAACGAAATCGAAATAACCGATGCGGCGCATGCCTTCCTTTAATGAAAGTTGGGCCGCGGCATTGAGCAATACCCCCAACAGAATTAACGGAAAATAATTCACGACTGGTCCTTTTTGTTACGCAGCAAAACGTTATCGTTGTCTTCCGCCACCAGATAAATCTTTTTACCGGCCTGGCGCAGTCGATTGTACGTCAAACGGCTGGTCACCATATACATAGTTTTCACGCCATCCCAGCGCTGCCAAAATTCAATATCATTGATCAACCAACCGCCGGCGCCTTCGTTTCTCCCGCCGGACCTGAGCTCGCCCCGCCAATCGACCACAACGATGGGCCGTTGCAAATAAAATGGCAGATCTTGATAGTAAGTTTTATAACTTGCAACCTCGTCCTCGGGTCTAAGCTGCGCTTTAAGTGTCAAGGCGAGGCCTTTGACCGAGCGGTCATCCAAATAGGGCGCATCCGCATTCAGCGTAACAAGAAACAAAACAAAGCCTGTGGCCAGAGAAATAAACGCCACCCGGATCCCGTCGCCCTGAGCGAAAAAAAAAGTCAAGCCTACGACTAATGCAAGTATGACGGCAAGGATATTCATGTGTACCTGCAAAGCGGCGGGGTCGAAGAAGAGCTGATAATAGGACACCGCCGCTAAGCTTGCGGCCAATACCAAACCGGCGAAAAGCAAAATCCAATAATCGATGCGCAAACCGGCGGCGTCATCGCGATTCCACGCGGTCGCAAGATGGCGTCCGATTAAAATCGCGAGGGGCGGGAATACCGGCAGGATATATGGAATTAATTTGGAGTCGGAAGCGGAAAAGAACAGAAAGATCGCGCTCGCCCAGATAAACAGAAACAGCACCTCTTCATGCTGGTGGCGCCGGCTCCAGGTAAATGCCAGATTACGTTTTATCGCCTGGAGTAAAAATGCACTCCAGGGAAATAACCCTAACAACAAGACCGGGATGAAAAACCACGGCGGTTCATAACGCTGATGAATTTTAGTCAGAAAACGCTGCAGGTGCTCATGAATAAAATAAAACTGCCAAAATTCCGGATTTGCCTGCGCAACCAGGATATGCCAGGGTGCGGCGATTGACATGAATAAAATTAAACCAAAGGGAATTTGCAGGGTCTTTAGCAGGCGCCACTTGCCGAGCACGGCAATCCATATTCCGACTACGAGCGCGGGCAGGACCAGGCCGATCAAGCCCTTGGTTAACACCGCCAGCGCCGAAAAAATATAAAAAGCCCACAGGCTAAGGCGCCGGGGCCAGCCCGCCGGTAACCGTACCCCGATCAAAAACGTAAATAGGCTCGCGCTGATTAACACCGATACCGTCATATCCAGCGTGACAATACGGCTCATGAAGTAGTATAAAAAGGAGGTGACCAATATTATAGCGGCGATAAGCCCGGTGCGGCGATCGAACAATATCCTGCCGGCGGCATAAACGCTTAAGGCTCCAAGCAGGGCGAAAAGCGCGTTCCAAAGGCGCAGCGACCACTCGCTTAATCCGAAGAGCTTGATAGAAACGGCTTGCAGCCAATAAAACAGTACCGGTTTTTCGAAATATTTTTCGCCGTTGAGGCGCGGCGTCAGATAATCGCCGCTTACCACCATTTCGCGCGGGATTTCGGAGTAGCGCGCCTCATCCGGCGTACCGAGCGCGCGATTGCCGAGCATAAAGCCGAACAGGCTGACGCATGCCAGGGTCAACATCAGCAGGTCGCGTAACCAGAAGGAGGGGCGGTGATCTACCGCGGAAGTCACGGGCATTGGTGGGTGATGTTAAGCGCCAGCCGCGAAGGGTAGCATATATAGTTAAGTAGCCGCCAGAATTGCTTTGGGACCGCCTTGAGAGGAAAAACAAAACGGTCCGGTGAGAAAACCGGCCCGCTCCGCCTCAAGAGTGCAGCAGCGGTACGATCAGCAGCGCGACAATGTTAATAATTTTAATCATGGGGTTGACCGCCGGTCCGGCTGTATCTTTGTACGGATCACCGACGGTATCGCCGGTCACTGCCGCCTTGTGCGCCTCGGAGCCTTTTCCGCCGAAATGATTATCTTCGATATATTTCTTGGCGTTATCCCAGGCGCCGCCGCCGGTGGTCATGGAGATGGCGACGAATAAGCCGGTGACAATGGTACCCATCAGCACGCCGCCTAAGGCCTGCGGGCCGAGCACCACGCCTATAACCACCGGCACCAGCACCGGTAGCAGCGACGGCACGATCATTTCTTTGATCGCGGCTTTAGTCAGCATGTCGACCGCTTTGGAATAATCCGGCTTTGCCGTGCCTTGCATAATACCGGGAATCTCCTTGAATTGGCGGCGTACTTCGATGACCACTGAACTGGCGGCGCGCCCCACCGCCTGCATCGCAAGCGCACTGAACAGATAAGGCACCAGTCCGCCGATAAACAGGCCGATGATGACCATGTGATTAGACAAATCGAAGGTCAGGGTTTTGCCGGAGTGGGCGGTTAATTCATGCGTGTAATCGGCGAATAACACCAACGCCGCCAGCGCGGCGGAGCCGATGGCGTAACCCTTGGTCACCGCCTTGGTGGTATTCCCGACTGCATCCAGCGGGTCGGTGATATTGCGGATCTTCGTGGGCAGATCCGCCATCTCGGCGATGCCGCCGGCGTTATCGGTGATCGGTCCGTAGGCATCGAGCGCAACAATAATTCCCGCCATCGACAGCATCGCGGTGGCAGCGATGGCAATGCCGTATAGCCCGGCAAATGCATACGCGGCGCCTATACCTAAGCAGATCACCAACACCGGCGCGGCGGTCGCTTTCATGGAGATCGCCAATCCGGCAATGATGTTAGTGCCATGGCCGGTGGTGGAGGCCTCGGCAATATAGCGTACCGGCTTGTATTCGGTGGCGGTGTAATACTCCGTGATCACCACCAACGCCGCGGTCACGGCAAGACCGATAAGCGCGGCGCAATAAATATTGATCGGGCTAAACGCGCCGTTATTCGCCATCATGGAGTTTGTCAGCGGATAAAGCGCAATTGCCGCCAGCACGCCGGCCACGATCAAACCGCGGTAAAGCGCATTCATAATCTTGCCGCCTTCGCGCGCACTGACAAAAAAAGTGCCGACAATCGACGCGAGGATGGAAACGCCGCCGAGCGCCAACGGATACAGCATGGCGTTATCGAAACCTTTTAACAGCAAGCCGCCGAGCAGCATGGTGGCGATAATGGTGACGGCGTAGGTTTCAAACAAATCCGCCGCCATGCCGGCGCAATCGCCGACATTGTCGCCGACGTTATCGGCGATCACCGCCGGGTTGCGTGGATCGTCTTCCGGAATACCGGCTTCGACCTTACCGACCAGGTCTGCGCCGACGTCCGCGCCTTTGGTGAAGATGCCGCCGCCCAGACGCGCGAAAATAGAAATGAGAGAACCGCCAAACCCAAGGCCGACCAGAGGGGTAATATTTACCGCCTGCCCAGCCGGTGTTACCTGCAGCAATATTGCATAATAACCGGTCACGCCTAACAGGCCTAAACCTACCACGAGCAAACCGGTGATGGCGCCGCCGCGGAAAGCCACGCGCAGGGCGGCGTTAAGCCCGTCGTTTGCCGCTTGGGCCGTGCGTACATTGGCGCGCACGGAAACATGCATCCCGATATAACCGGCGGCGGCCGAGAAAAAGGCGCCGATGGCAAAACCGATGGCGGTTAAACTGCCCAAAAAGTAATAAATGATGGCGACCAAAACCAGGCCCACGATGCCGATGGTGCTGTATTGCCGGTTAAGATAGGCGGAGGCGCCTTCCTGAATCGCCGCGGCGATTTGCTGCATGCGTTCGTTACCGGTGGATTGGGCCAACACCCATTGAATAGACACCGCGCCATAAACCAAGGCCGCTGCGGCACAGGCAAGCGCGAATACCAGGCTGACAGACATACTTAATTCTCCCAGGTGATTTAAAGTGTTTTACAAATACTTAAGCTTTATTTTTCTAACGGCGAAAATTTTCGAAGCGCTGTATTTTGATTTTTCGCGCCAGCAAGCCCGCTTAAATCCTAAAATCCGTGTTCAGCTTCTTCTTCACCGCCACATTTTTAAGCCGCACATACGCCGGCAGTCCATTTTTAAACGGAGGATAATCCTCTCCCTGAATCAAAGGCTCCAAATAAGCACGGCATTTCTTGGTAATACCGAAACCGTCGGCGCTAATGTAATCTGTTGGCATTTTCTTCTCAACATTGGCGACCTCCGCCAGATCAGCGACGCCTACGGCCCACTTATACGGCCGATTGGATTTACGCACAATCGTCGGCATCACGGCGTTATAGCCTTTTAACGCCAATTCCACCGCCGCCTTGCCCACGGCATAGGCCTGCTCGACATCGACCTTGGAGGCGATATGGCGCGCGGCGCGCTGTAAATAATCCGCCACCGCCCAGTGATACTTATAGCCCAATTTATCCTTCACCAACCTCGCGATAATGGGCGCGACCCCGCCTAATTGGGCATGGCCAAAGGCGTCTTTAATGCCGCTCTCCGACAAAAATTTGCCTTCGCTATTTTTTACGCCTTCGGACACAACCATGGCGCAATAGCCGTACTTTTTCACCACCTCCTCGATTTTGGCTAAAAATTTTTGCTCATCGAGGCTAACCTCCGGCAGCAGAATAATATGCGGCGCATCGCCCTCTTTCTCCGCCGCCAAGCCGCCGGCCGCGGCAATCCAGCCGGCATGCCGGCCCATCACCTCCATGATAAAGACCTTGGTGGAGGTCTTAGCCATGCTTGCGACATCAAAACCTGCCTCGCGGATGGACACCGCCACGTATTTCGCCACCGAGCCAAACCCGGGGCAACAATCGGTAACAGGCAAATCGTTATCGACCGTCTTGGGGATGCCGATACAGGCGATGGGATAGCCCAGCTTCTCGCTGATTTGCGAAACCTTACGCGCCGTGTCTTGCGAATCGCCGCCGCCATTATAAAAGAAATAACCGATGTTATGCGCCCGGAACACCTCGATTAAACGGGTGTATTGCGCCCGGCTTTCCTCCAGGCCTTTAAGTTTGTAACGGCAGGAACCGAAAGCACCGGCCGGGGTATAGCGCAGGGCGCGGATCGCCTGGGGCGATTCCTTGCTGGTATCGATTAAATCCTCGGTAAGCGCGCCGATAATGCCGTCGCGCCCGGCATATACCTTGCCGATTTTGGTTTTATATTTGCGGGCGGTTTCAATCAGGCCGCAGGCAGAGGCATTAATAACCGCGGTTACTCCGCCTGATTGCGCATAAAACGCATTTTTAGGCTTAGGCATTGCTTACTCCATGGCAATGAACACAAATCGATTAATTTT
This sequence comes from Acidiferrobacterales bacterium, assembly GCA_035300145.1. GTDB lineage: Bacteria > Pseudomonadota > Gammaproteobacteria > Acidiferrobacterales > DATGVQ01 > DATGVQ01. The sequence continues at coordinate 18,978 of DATGVQ010000216.1, forward strand.
AACGCAAATTACCTGCGGCGGGCGCATTTGGCTAGACGATCTAAGGCGGGGTTTTAAAAATCTCATCGGGACGGCTCGATAGGTTTGTCAGCTTCTACTTTCGGTTTTCCTTCCTGATAACCAGCTTCAAACCCGACCAGGTATCGTCGACTGCGCATACTTTGATGTCAACAAGTCCAAGCGGTAACGCTACCTCCCGAATAGTATCTTCTGTGATATCCGTGGGTACTTTCGCGGCCTTTTTGGGCCAGGAGACCCAAATCATTCCGTCTCGTTTCAGCTTCTTTAAAAAAACACGCAGGCGACTTCTTAGCTCCTTTTTACTTGTCGAGAAGATGTGAACCAGATCTGTGCCGTTGGTAACCCGTGGTAATAGCTTGACGCCATCTGGAACAGGAGCCAGTAGCTGCAAATAATTTTTTGGAGGATTAACCAAGACGATTTTGCTGCCATCCTTGATTCCGAGCTTCTTAGCAAGCGGCGTTCCGGAATACCCGGTCATTTTTTGCCTCCCTCGCTTAAATGGGCTGTGAGCACGTATCGATTACGCGCCGCCCCGGTTGCAGCGCAAGTTGGCCTGATCCACAAGATACTGCTCGACGCCATCCTGGTTCCAGCTATCCCGGGCTTGTTTGCCCCGGCATCCGCCGGCTCATCGAAGGAACGTAATACCCCATCCATCTCTTTTTGGTTTAGAAACTAAGCTTGTCCCCCGGTTTGATCGGAAACACCTTGGTGCGGGTGCCGCCCAGCGCCTTGATGTACTCCTCCGGCGTGCCTTTCAGCTGCGGTATGGTGCCGTAATGGAACGGGATGGCGAACTTGGGCTTGAGATATTCCTTCGTGGCAAACGCGGCATCCTTAGGATTCATGACGAAGTGGCCGCCGATGGGAATCATAATGAGATCGGGTTTGTAGTACTCGCCGATGAATTTCATATCGCCGAATAAGCCGGTATCGCCCATATGGTAAAGCTTGAAGCCGTTCTCGAACTCGATGATAAAGCCCACCGGCTCGCCGCCAACGTGGGTCTCGGCTTTGCCCGTGGCCGGATTCGTCCAGAGAATTTCCGAGCTGTGCTCGGCGTGCACCTGGGTGATCTTGATATCCGGCCCGAACGGCGTGATGGTTCCGCTTTTGCCCATGCGCGGCGACAACTCCGGCGACAATATGCCCAGCGTCTGGATCGACTGGTTCATACCGGCCGGCCCGTACATCGGCACGTTGAGCTTCTTCGCCAGCTCCGGCGCGTCGCCAAGATGGTCGCCGTGCCCGTGCGTGACCAGGATCAGATCGATTTTACCCAGCGCATCGAGGTTCTTATACTGCTCCGGGGTCTTTGGATTTTTGGTAAGGAACGGATCGATAAGAATTACCTTGCCGCTGACGGTCGTGATCTTGGTTGCCGATTGACCTAACCATAACACCTCGATCTTTCCGGTTTCCGCCGCGACCGCGGGCACTGTTGCGGTTATTGCCCAAGTGCATAAAAGGCCGAGCAAGGGCTTGAGCAGATTTTGTTTTGCCTGTGTCATCCTGTTCTCCTTGTAAGTCAATGGCCAAAGTTTGAACGCAGGCATAGTAATGCGTAAACCAGGATTATGCGAGACTTTGAAGAAAAAACCGCCAAAAAAATGCCTCCCCGGACACGTCGCAAATAACCCTTATGTCATATAGCGGTGGATGGTAAACTCCATTACCAGGTGCCTTGCGGCCAGGTAAAAAAGTCGATTTGTGCCTCCGAGCCATCGTTCCTGGTTAAGGTTTGAACTGCATCGGATTCCGCCCCCCTTGTTGGGTCGGTCGCCTCACTTGTGGCGACCGGACCCAACCCATTGACGCCGGAAAAGGCAAAAGGTAGTTTAGCCGGGCAATGGCCCCTTGCTGGGGGACAAAAAACAATATTCAACTGGGTTTAGACTAACCCAAAGCGAGAATAACCATGCGAATCGTACTACTGGGAGCGCCCGGTTCCGGCAAAGGAACGCAAGCTAAGTTATTGGTTGAAAAGTATAAAATTTCCCATGTTGCCACTGGCGACCTGCTCCGCGCGGCAGTGGCTGCGGGCACTGAGTTGGGCCGGAAGGCGAAAGCGGCCATGGATGCCGGCCAACTGGTGCCCGATGAGGTTATGTTAGGCGTCATCCAAGAGCGCCTGGCGCAACCGGATACCAAGGGTGGTTTTGTTCTGGATGGCTTTCCCCGCAATATCCCTCAGGCCCAGGCCTTGGATGCCCTGCTGGCGCGCATCGGTCAGCCTTTGCAACTCGCCCTGCTGATCGATGTGGAGACGGAGATATTGATCAAACGCCTCACGGGGCGGCGCACCTGCTCTTCCTGCGGCCAGATATACAATATTTATTTCTCGCCCTCCAAGGCCGCCGGCAAATGTGACAAGTGCGGCGGGGTATTGCAGCATCGCTCCGACGATAACGAGGCCACTATTCGCAACCGTCTGCAGATTTACGAGGCGCAAACTGCGCCTCTTATCTCTTACTATAAAGCGCAAGGCAAGCTGCGTACCGTGCGTGGCGTCGGCAATATTAACGATATCTTCCGCGTAGTCGGCGATATCGTCGAGGCGCAAATCCGGCCGCTGGCGGCAGCGGCGCTTAAACCGGCGGAAACCAAACCGGCCGTGAAACCACCGGCGCCGCCGGCAAAGGCCCTTGCTAAGAAAAAAGCGGCGCCTAAGAAAAAGCCGGCTAAGAAGAAGCTAGTTAAAAAGAAAAAACCGGTTGCTAAAAAGAAACCCGCTAAAAAGAAACCTGTAAAGAAGTCCATTAAAAAGAAGGCGGCCAAGAAAACAGCGCGCAAGAAAAAGGGAGTAAAGTCTAAAAAGAAAAAATAAGCAGTTGCCGTAACAAGTTAGAGGCCCGGTGAAGCCGGGCCTTTTTATTTATCCGCGCGTGAATGATAATCTATCACCTTGCCGGAGTTGCTGAATGCCTTATTCTAAGACGATCCAGGGAAAATTTCCGCGCGTGCGCATGCGGCGCATGCGCCGGGACGGCTTCAGCCGCGATTTAATGCGCGAGCATCATCTTGAAGTCAATGATCTGATCCAGCCGGTATTTATCATCGAAGGGCAGCGTCAATCCGAACCCATTCCGTCGATGCCGGACATCGAGCGCTTGAGTATCGACTTATTGTTAAAACAGGCGGAAGAATGGGTGCAGCTAGGCATACCTGCCGTGGCTTTGTTCCCCGTGGTTGCGCAGGACAAGAAATCCGCGCAGGCGGAAGAGGCGTATAACCCGGAGGGGCTTGCGCAGCGCGCCGCGCGCGCGCTTAAACAGCGTCTACCCGGCCTCGGCGTTATTACCGATGTCGCATTAGACCCGTTCACGGTCCATGGACAAGATGGGTTGCTGGATAAAACCGGCTATGTAATAAATGACGAAACGGTTGCGGTGTTGATAAAACAGGCGTTGTCACATGCTGAGGCCGGCGCCGATATCGTCGCCCCTTCCGACATGATGGACGGGCGCATCGGTGCGATTCGGGATGCGCTCGAAGCGGCGGGGCATATCCATACCCGGATTTTGGCGTATTCCGCCAAATACGCCTCCAGTTTTTATGGTCCATTTCGTGACGCGGTTGGCTCCGCCGCCAGTCTCGGCGGCGGTAATAAATATAGCTACCAGATGGACCCGGCGAATAGCGATGAAGCCCTGCGGGAAGTCGCCTTAGATCTTGCGGAGGGCGCGGACATTGTCATGGTGAAACCCGGCATGCCTTACCTCGATATTGTACGGCGGGTAAAAGATGAATTCCATGTGCCGACGTTTGTTTATCAAGTAAGCGGAGAATACGCCATGCTGATGGCGGCAAGCCGTAACGGCTGGCTCGATGAGCGCGCGGTCGTGCTGGAATCCTTGCTCGCCTGCAAACGCGCCGGCGCGGACGCCGTCCTCACCTATTTCGCCGCCCGCGTGGCACAATGGTTAAAAGAATAGCGCAAACGGCCGATGGTGGAGCGCATGGGAGTGCCTTGCGGCGGCGAGCACAGGTTACGTCTCTCCGGCCGAGATACCGTCCTTAGACCATTAGGCTTCCGGTGAAATTATTCCCATCAGCGGGCATGGCCAAAAAAAAAGGGCCCCACTGGGCCCTTTTTGTAAGAGTAAAAATGCTTTGTTAGAAACTTGCGCTAAACGTGATACCGGCGCCGTTGCCCTTTGCAGCCGGACTATTCCCCACTTTATAGTCGACCGATGTATATCTGATCCCTACGTTCATCTTGTCCGTGATGCGATAGTCCGCTTGCGCTACATAGCCTAATGCGTTGTCGAACGAGACGTCCAATCCGCTGAGGTCACCGCTGCTTTTCAGTTTGGGATTGATATGGTAGGCCAATCCGCCGCCTAGGCGCACTTTCTCGAACTTGTAGAACGCCAGGGCTTCCAGCGGAAACCGGGTGAAAGTAACATCCGCGTTGGACGCGGTAACAGCCGTATATTTCCAAGCAAGCGAAAGTTCGACATCTACGTCTTTCGCCACCTCGACCAGTGCCACGCCGCCGCCGATATAAAACCCGTCGTTCGCTTTAATCGAGGAAGTACTACCGTCTTTAAATATGACCGTGACTAGGGTATCGCCACCCGTATCGAGGCCCAATTTGAACAGCCCGTGTACGTCGGCAGCCTGGGACGCCCCAGCGGACATCAACAGACCTAGCATGCCTAGGATTACCAACAGATTGCGTCTTGATTTTGCTTGCATTGCCTCCTCCTGTTTTTTGTTTGCTCGGTTATTAATTTAAGGTTTGCCCTTGCCTAGGGCCTCCGCCTCGATCTGCTCAAGGCTGATAGGCGTATATCCTTGCCTTTTACTAAGTATATGACATATACGCAGATGTTGCGGGCACGATCGCCGCTCCATTCTAGCGCGCACGAAATCGTGCGCGGACTTCCATGCGGACTTCCATCAGGAATGTAAGAACAAAAATGCTTTGTCAGAAACTTGCGCTAAACGTGATACCGGCGCCGTTGCCCTTTGCAGCCGGACTATTCCCCACTTTATAGTCGACCGATGTATATCTGATCCCTACGTTCATCTTGTCCGTGATGCGATAGTCCGCCTGCAGTACCCCGCCCAAGGCGTTGTCATACCCGATGTCCAATCCGCTGAAGTCACCGCTACCTTTGAGTTTGGGATCGATATGGTAGGCCAATCCGCCGCCTAGGCGCACTTTTTCGAACTTGTAGAACACCAGGGCTTCCAGCGGAAACCGGGTGAAAGTGACGTCCCCGTTGGACGCGGTAATGAACGCCCATTTCCACGCAAGCGTAAGCTCGACATCTACATCTTTCGCCACCTCAACCAGTCCCACGCCGCCGCCGATATAAGACCCTTCGTTCGCTTTAATTGAGGAAGAACTGCCATTTGGGAATGTGAGCGTGGACGAGGTTAAGGTATCGCCACCCACATCACGGCCCAACTTCAACAGCCCGTGTACCTCGGCAGCCTGGGACGCCCCGGCCGCCATTAACAGACCCAGCATACCTGGGGTTCGCAACAGATCGCTCCTTGATTTTTGTTGCATTACCTCATCCTCTTCTTTATTCGATTATCAGTTTTAAGATTTTCCCTTGCCTAGGATCTCCATCTCGATCTGCTCCAGGCTGGTGTGGCGTACATCCTTGCCTTTTACTAAGTAAATGACATACTCGCAGATATTGCGGGCGTGATCGCCGATGCGCTCCAAGGCGCGCGCGGTCCAAATGACATCCAGCGCGCGCGAAATCGTGCGCGGGTCTTCCATCATAAACGTGATCATCTGCCGCATCAGGCCGTCGTATTCTTTATCGACCTGGCGGTCTTCGCGCGCCACCAGCAGCGCCGCCTCGATATCGAGACGCGCGAACGCGTTGAGCGCATCGTGCACCATCTGGCGCACATGATTGCCGAGCGCTTGCACTTCTATATAACCATCCTTCGGGCGCTCGGCCTCGGCCAGACGCACGCCCATGCGCGCGATCTTTTCCGCTTCATCGCCGATGCGCTCCAGGTCGGTGATGGTTTTAATCACCGCCATCACCAGACGCAGGTCGCTTGCCGCCGGCTGGCGCCGGGCAATGATTTGGTTGCATTCTTCGTCGATGGTCACGTCCAATTTATTCACTTTATAATCGTTGGTAATCACCGTCTGGCCTAATACCGCATCGCCTTTAACCAGCGCGGTAATGCCGTCGGCGATTTGCTGTTCCACCAGTCCGCCCATCTGCAAGACCCGGGTGCGGATGTCTTCCAGTTCAGCGTTGTATTTGCGTGAAATATGCGCGTGGATGTTGGGTTCCATTGCATTCTCCTGCTATGTCATCTCAGCCGTAGCGGCCGGTAATATAATCTTCGGTCTGCTTCTTATCCGGGTTGGTGAAGATGGTATTGGTATCGCCAAACTCGACCAGCTCGCCGAAGTACATGAAAGCAGTATAGTCCGAGACACGCGCCGCCTGCTGCATATTATGCGTCACAATGACAATGGTATAATTCTGCTTCAACTCGTAAATCAACTCTTCGATTTTAAGCGTCGAGATAGGATCCAAAGCGGACGCGGGCTCATCCAGCAGCAACACTTCCGGCTTAACCGCAATCGCACGGGCAATGCAAAGGCGCTGTTGCTGGCCGCCCGAGAGACTGGTGCCGTTCTGTTTTAACTTGTCGCTCACCTCATCCCATAGCGCCGCCTGGCGCAACGCCGCTTCCACCCGGTCGTCCATTTCCGATTTGCCGAGCTTTTCGTAAAGCCGCACGCCGAAGGCGATATTTTCGTAAATGGACATCGGAAACGGCGTCGGCTTTTGAAACACCATCCCGATGCGCGCGCGCAGCCGGTAGAGGTCTACACCGGCTGAAAGTATGTTCTTGTCATCCAACAGAATCTCGCCGGTCGCGTACTGATCCGGATACAGCTCATACATGCGATTGAAGGTGCGCAACAACGTGGACTTGCCGCAGCCCGATGGGCCGATGAAAGCCGTGACCATATTGGTGGCGATATCGAGGCTGATATTGCGCAGTGCTACGAATTTACTGTAATAAAAATACAGGTTGCGCGCCTGAATCTTGGGCTTAATCAGTGTCGATATTTCATTCATGCTTCTATCTTAACCTTACTTAATAGCGCACGCGCAATAATGCTAAGTACTAACACACCGGCGGTGATTAATAAGGCGCCGACCCAGGCCAAGGCATGCCATTCCTCATAAGGACTCATGGCAAATTGAAAGATCACTACCGGCAGGTTCGACATCGGGGCATTGATATCGTTACTCCAAAATTGATTATTAAGCGCGGTAAAAAGCAATGGTGCGGTTTCCCCGCTGATACGCGCGATTGCCAAAAGAACACCGGTAAGCACGCCGCTTAACGCCGCGCGGTAGGCAATCAAGGTGATGACTTTCCAGCGCGGCGCGCCCAAGGCCAGCGCCGCCTCGCGCAAGCTGCTCGGCACCAAGCGCAACATTTCCTCGGTTGTGCGCGTCACTACCGGCAATAAAATGATGGCAAGCGCAATGGCGCCGGCGAGACCGGAAAAATGACCCATTTTTACCACTACCAATTCATAAACAAACAAGCCGATGATAATGGACGGCGCGCTCAGCAAGATGTCATTGACAAAGCGAATGACGGCGGCGATGCGTTTCTTGCCCCCGAACTCGGCCAAATAAGTGCCGACGAGAATACTAATAGGCGTGCCGATAAAAGTCGCAAGCGCGACCATAATTAAGCTGCCGACAATCGCGTTGGCAAGCCCGCCGGTATTGCCAGGCGCGGGCGTGTTTTGGGTGAATAAACTCCAATCAAAAGCGGCGATGCCGAATTTAAGCGTGGTCCACAAAATCCAGCCCAGCCACAACAGACCGAAGCCGGTCGCCAAGATGGATGCGCCCAAATTGATAATATTCATGCTGCGCCGCCGCAAGTAAAGCCAATCCATAATTAACCCTGCCTTATTTTTCTCTATTGAAGATAACCGTCGCGGGATTCTAGCCGCATCAGCAATAGCTTTGCCAGCGCGAGCACAATAAAGGTGATAACAAACAAAACCAGGCCCAAAGCGATCAGCGAAGAAACATGCAGCGGCTCGATCGCCTCGGTAAACTCGTTTGCCAACGTGGAGGCGATGGAATTGCTCGGTTCAAATAAGGAGACGCTTAAACGATGCGCGTTACCGATGACGAAAGTAACTGCCATGGTCTCGCCGAGCGCACGACCCAGGCCAAGGAAAATTCCCCCGACCACGGCCGCGCGCGTATGCGGCAATACGACGTGCCGCACGACCTCCCAAGTAGTTGCACCGATGGCATACGCGGACTCTTTCAGAAATTTAGGCGTGGTTTGAAATACATCGCGCATAATGGAGGCAATGAAAGGAATAATCATGATGCCGAGGATTATTCCCGCCGGGAGCATACCGATGCCGATCGGCGGCCCTTGAAACAAGGGGCCGATAATCAGCCAACCGCCTATATGGTCTTGCAGCCATGGTTCGACATGTTCGGCCAACACTGGCGCAAATACGAACAATCCCCACATGCCATAGATAATGCTGGGGATCGCCGCCAGCAGCTCGATGGCGGTGCCGACCGGGCGTTTAAGCCAGGCCGGGGCAAGTTCCGTGATGAATAAGGCGATGCCGAAGCTGACGGGCACGGCTATGATGAGGGCGATCGCAGAACTAACCAACGTACCATAAATCGGCGCCAGTGCGCCGAACTGGTTGGTTACTGGATTCCATACATCGGTAATCAGAAATTTGAAACCAAACCTCTGCAACGCCGCCCACGCGCCATAAAATAGCGATACAATGATGCCGGCGAGCAGCAGCAATACCAGCCAGGCAAAAAAGGCCGTAGTGTAGTGAAACGACTTGTCTACCCAGCGTTGACGTTTCAATGTTATGCCCGGCCTGTTGTCGCTCACCTGCCCCCCTTAAAGAAACAGTGGGGCCCATATGGGCCCCACTAACGAACCATGACTGAACGGCGATTCTATTCTATTTCTGTATCATGCTGTCGGTCCAGACCTGACCGCCATTAGCATCGCGGATTTCGTTTTTCCACGTTTCCTCCACCAGTTTCACGACCTTCGCCGGCATCGGCACATAGTCGAGCTCCTTCGCCAGGCGATCGCCGTGATGATAGGCCCAGTCGAAGAACTTGAGCGTTTCTAATGCTAGCTCGGGCTTCTCTTGCTTTTTATAGATCAAAATAAAGGTGGCGCCGGTGATCGGCCAGCTTTCCGTGCCCGGCTGCTCGGTCAGCATCAGGTTAAAGCCGGGGGTTTTCGCCCATTCGGCGTTGGCTGCCGCCGCTTGAAATGAAGCCGCGCTTGGTTGCACAAATTTGCCGGCGGCGTTTTGCAGCAGAGCGTAGGCCATCTTATTCTGCAAGGCGTAGGCGTACTCGACATAGCCGATACCGCCCTTAATCCGCTGCACATAAGAAGCCACGCCCTCATTGCCCTTACCGCCCACGCCGGTGGGCCAGGTCACGGAAGTGGCGTTGCCTGCTTTGGCTTTCCATTCAGCACTGATTTTGGAAAGGTAATGCGTAAAAATAAAAGTCGTGCCGGAACCGTCGGAACGCGCCACTGCCGTAATCTTTGCGTTGGGAAACTTAACACCGGCATTGAGTTTAGCGATGGCTGGGTCGTCCCAGGAGGTAATCTTGCCCAAATAAATATCCGCCAGCACCGGGCCGGTCAGCTTTAACTCGCCCGGCTTAATCTCCGGGATATTGACTACCGGCACCACCCCGCCCATCACCATCGGGAACTGTATCAGGCCGATCTCATTCAACTTTTCGACCGGCAAAGGCGCATCGGAAGCGCCGAAATCGACGGTTTTAGCCGTGATTTGTTTAATTCCTCCGCCGGAGCCGATCGACTGATAATTCATCTCCACACCGGTCTTGGCCTTATAGGCTTCCGCCCATTTGGCATAAACCGGATAAGGAAAGGTGGCGCCGGCGCCGTTAATCGCCGCCGCCGCCCGGGCCGGGGAAATCCCCGCCCCAATAAATATCGCGAAAGCGAGAGAAAGTCCTACTTTGATAACATTATGCATACTTTCGAATCTCCAAAGTTGCTTTAAAAAAGCCTGTTACACGCCCGCTCATAATAAGCACGCAATATGACAATTTGATGAAACAAAAAAAGAAACTTTGACCCGCTGATGTGGGTTTTAAGACTGGATTGATCCCCCGGCGCCCAAAAAGACGATTGCCGCGACCTGAAGCGGCTTAGCGTAGAGCGGCGGCATCGGTGGATGGTAAACACGGAATGCCGTCCCGCCATGCGTAAAGCCGGTTCCGCTTGCGCGCCAGGCTTCCTTGAAATCAGTCCGATAACAATTTAGACTGAAATTTCCTTAATAAAAATCCACCCCTTAAGGAGGAGCCGTGCCCACAACGATCAAGTTTTCCCTCGACGGCAAGGCGCGCTCGGTCAAGGTTGACGATCCAGCGATGCCCTTGCTGTACGCCCTGCGCGACAACCTCAGGATGAAGAATCCGCACTTTGGTTGCGGCCTGGCGCAATGCGGCGCTTGTACCGTACACCTGGATGGCGAACCGGTGCGGTCCTGTGTGCTGCCGGTCGCGGCTGTCAAGGACAAAAAGGTCACCACAATCTACGGCCTTGGAACGCCGGAGAAGCCGCATCCGTTACAGGCGGCCTACGTGGAAGAGCAAGTGCCGCAGTGCGGCTACTGCATCAACGGCTGGATAATGACCGCCGCCGCATTCCTGAAGAAAAACCCCAAGGCGACCGACGCGCAGGTCCGCGAGGCGCTCGCCGGCCTCAAATGCCGCTGCGGCACCCATGTCTCGATCCTGCGCGCGATCAAGCGCGCGCAACGGCAAATGGCGTAAGGGGGCGATCATGAATACACGTATCGATATTTCGCTTTCCCGCCGCGAATTCCTGAAAGCCTCCGGCGCGCTCATCGTCTGCGCCTCGATGCCCGGGCTGGTCGGCGAGGCGCTCGCGCAAGCCGGCGTCGCGGCTGCCGGCAAGCCGGCAGTCGTGCCCGATGAGCTCGACTCCTGGGTGGCAGTACTGCCCGACGGCCGTATCGCCGCGTTCTTCGGCAAGATGGACATGGGCCAGTGCCTCGACGTCGCCATCGCGCAGATCGTCGCGGACGAGTTGGACGTCGGCTTCGAGCGTGTCACCGTGTACATGGGCGACACCGCGACTTCTTGCAACCAGGGTGGCGCTTCGGGGAGCACCGGTATCTTCTCCGGCGCCAAGCCCTTGCGCAACGCCGCGGCCGAAGCCCGCCGCATCCTCGTCGAGCGTGCTGCGCAGCGCCTGGGCAGACCCGCCGAGCAGCTTAGTGTCAGCGACGGCGTGGTCTCGGCTAGCGGCGATCCGGCCAAGCGCGTCACCTACACCGAGCTGATCGGCGGCCAGTACTTCAACTCGAAAGTCGAGTGGAATAAACAGGTTGGCAACACTATGGACGTCAAGGGCAAGGCTGCGCCCAAGTCGCCCTCGGAGTACAAGGTGGTGGGCAAGTCGTTCCGCCGCCGGGATGTTCCCGGCAAGGTGTTCGGCACCTCGGACTACGTGACGGAGATCTCGCTGCCCGGCATGCTGCATGCGCGGGTGATCCGTCCGTCGCAGGCCACCTGCACTGCGGTTAAGGTTGACGAAGCCTCGATCCGCTCGATTCAGGGCGCGCGCGTGGTGCGCGAAAAGAACTTCCTCGCGGTGGTCGCACCCAAGGAATGGGATGCGGTGCGCGCCGCGCAAATGCTGAAAGTGGAGTGGTCACAGGCGACGGATCCGTTCCCGCCTATGGACAAACTGCACGACCATATTCGGGCGGCGACCGTGTTGAAGCGCGAGGAGCCGGTAAAGAAGGGCGACGTCGACGCTGTGTTCAAAACCGCGGCGCGGGTCATCGAGGCCGAGTACGAATGGCCGTTCCAGTCGCACGCGAGCATGGGCCCGGCCTGCGCCGTTGCCGACGTGAAAAAAGACAAGGCCACCATCTGGACCGGCTCGCAAAAACCGCACTTCACGCGCGACGGCGTGGCGAAGCTGCTCGGCCTGCCGCCGGAGAAAGTGCGCGGCATCTGGGTGATGGGCCCGGGTTCCTACGGCCACAACGACGCCGGCGACGCCGCGCTTGACGCAGCGCTGCTCTCCAAGCTTACCGGCAAACCGGTGCGGGTGCAGGGCATGCGCCGCGATGGCATCGCCTGGGACCCGAAAGGCCCGGCATGCGTGCACCGCGGCCGTGCCGCACTCGATGCTTCGGGCAAAGTCATCGGCTACGAGTTCGTGTCGAAAGGCTTCTCACGGATCAACATCGCCACCAACGAATCCGATCCACGCGACAGCCTTGCCGGCATGGAGCTCGGCATGCCGCCCAAGCCGGAATTAGGTTTTGGCACCCCGGTCGAGAGCTATGACTTCGACCACAAGCGGCTTGCCTGGGAAGTCATTCCGCCGCTGGTTGAGCGTTGTTCGCCGCTGCGCACGTCGCACATGCGCGACCCGGTCGGGCCCGAGATCCACTTCGGCAGCGAGCAGTTTATCGACGAGCTCGCCGCGGCGGTCGGCGAGGACCCGGTCGCGTTCCGGCTGAAGTATGTTACCGCACCGCGCGATGCCGCCGTGATCAAGGCCGCCGCGGAAAAAGCCGGTTGGCAGCCACGGCCGTCAGCGCGCGGCGACCGCTCGGGCGATATCCTCGCCGGTCGCGGCATCGCTTACGCGCAGCGCAACGGCACCATCGTCGCCGCGGTCGCGGAGGTCGAGGTCGAGCGCCGCACCGGCCGCATCTGGGCGAAGAAATTCACCGTCGCGCACGACTGCGGCCTCATCGTCAATCCCGAGGGCCTGCGTTATACCATCGAAGGTAACGTGGTGCAGGGCCTGAGCCGCACGTTGTTCGAGGAAGTGCGTTTCGACCGCAACAGCGTCACCAGCGTGGACTGGCTGAACTACCCCATCCTCGAAATCCAGGACGCGCCGGAGTCGATTGAAGTCGCGCTCATCAACCGGCCCGAGGTCGCGCCGACTGGCGCGGGCGAGCCGACCATGCGCGTGATCCCCGCCGCTGTCGCCAACGCGTTCTTCGACGCGACCGGCGTGCGCCTGCGCCGCGTGCCGCTCACCCCGGAGAGAGTGTTGGCGGCGCTGAGCCAGACCGCCAAAACCTAGTTCGCAACAGCCTCAAATAAAATGCCCGGCGCGGGAGACCGGCGCCGGGCGTTTTGTTGTCACAAATTATTAATTTATCCTTTCTCTTTTCTCATCGACATTAACAATACGCGTGGCGGGAAATACGCAGGTAAAGGTGCTGCCTTTGCCAAGCTCGCTTTCGATCAGCAACTTCGCCTCGTGGCGCAATAAAACATGTTTGACGATGGAAAGCCCCAGCCCGGTGCCGCCGGTAGCGCGCGAACGGTCGCTGTCGACACGATAAAAGCGCTCGGTAAGATAGGGGATGTGGTGCGCCGGGATACCTTCACCGGTATCAATGACGGAAAATTTCGCGCCATCACTGTCGCTATACCAATGTAAATGTATTACACCGCCGGCGGGCGTGTAACGTATGGCGTTATTAATCAGATTGGAAAATGCGCTGCGCAGCTCTTCTGCATTACCAACCAATCTTAACGCGGGATCGCTCTTTATGGTAAACACATGCTGGCGGCCGCTTAAGATCTCGCCCAGCTCTTTTAGAGAATGCAACATTACCGGGACATCAATGACTTCTTCATGCACATGCGCCGGTGACGTTTCCAGCCTGGATAGAACAAGCAGATCATCGACTAAGCGCTGCATGCGCAGCGCCTGCTCGTGCATGGTAACAAGATGCCTTTTTAAATCCTCGGTTTGCGGATGTTCCATATCTTTTAGCGTCTCCAAAAAACCGATCAGCACGGTTACCGGCGTGCGCAATTCGTGCGAAACGTTGGCGACAAAGTGCCGCCGCATTTCCTCCAGCCGGATCAGATGGGTAATGTCGCGGCAGATCACCAGCTTCTGATTGCTGCCAAAAGGGATGATTTGCACTGATGCGGTATAGCTGGGAGTGACCGGCGAGGGAATTTGCAAGGTCTCGCTGAAATCGCCGGTTTGTAGATAGGCGATAAGATCCGGATTACGCACCAGATTAATAATGCGCAGGTTATGGTCGCGCGGCCAACGCAGCCCCAATAGACGCTCCGCCGCCCGGTTCGCCCATTCAATTTCGTTATGCTGCGAAAGAATGATTATGGCGTCGGGAATAGCGGCCGAGGCCTCCTGTAATCGTTGCAACGTATCCGTCAGCCGGTCTTTGCGGCGTTCGGCATCGCGCTCACGCTTGCGGATTTCATTAAATACATCGCCCCATACCCCCCCGGCTTCGGGCACCGCCCCGCGCTTTTTATTCAGCAGCCATTGGTGCAGATGATGCAAATGGCGCAACAGGAAAAAAACATAAACGCCGAGGCCGACGGCCAATACCCACGCAGGATGGCCGGTGATCGCGCCAAACACCAGGCTTGCGGTTAGAATCCCGGCAAACACCCATAATTCACGCCGCCAACTGATATGCATGGTCAATCCTGAGAAGAAAAACGATAACCGGCGCCGCGTACGGTTTGGATCAAGCGGTCATGGCCGCTCGGCGCCAGCGCTTTGCGCAGACGCCGAATATGGACATCGATCGTGCGCTCGTCGATATATACATTCTGACCCCAGACGTTATTCAACACCTGCTCGCGGCTGTATACCCGCTCCGAGTGGCTCATAAAAAAATGCAGCAGGCGAAATTCAGTGGCGCCCAGCTCTATCGGTTTGCCATTCGCCTCAACCCGATGAGTTACCGGATTAAGCGCAAGCCTCTCAATTTCTACCGGCGCATCGGCAGCAAGCGGGGCGGTGCGCCGCAGTAACGCCTTAATGCGCGCTAACAGCTCACGCGGAGAAAATGGCTTGGTGATGTAATCGTCGGCGCCGGTATCGAGGCCCTTAATCTTGTCTTCCTCATGGGTGCGCGCAGTAAGCATGATGATGGGCAAATGCCCGGTCAGCTTCTCCCGGCGCAGGCGGCGGGCATAATCCACCCCACTTATGCCCGGTAACATCCAATCGAGCAAGATTAAATCAGGCAAGCCGGCCACGATAAGATTTTGCGCCTCGGCCACATCCGCCGCGCTCCAGCATTCGTAACCCGCCTGGCGCAATGCCAGGCTGACCATCTCGCAGATCGCGGCCTCATCATCGACAATCAAGATTTTTCCAGGCATGATTAATTATCTTAAAGGGTTACAATATTGTAACCGCCTCACTGCAAAGTATCTTGATTTTGTCAAAGCATGTCAGCCATCGGAATCATGGTTAATTCCCGCTAAAATCCAATCCCTATGTCCAACGACACGATCAATCCCACGGAAATTAAGCTACATCAAAAATCGCGCGTCCTAGAAATCGCGTTCGAAGACGGCGACCGGTTCCGTTTGCCATGTGAGTATTTACGCGTGTACTCCCCCTCAGCGGAAGTCCGTGGCCACGGCCCAGGGCAGGAGGTTCTTCAAATCGGCAAGGAAAACGTAAATATTACCGCTATCGAACCGGTCGGCACCTACGCCGTATTGCTGCGCTTTGATGACGGCCATGCTACCGGTATTTATTCCTGGGATCTATTGCATAACCTCGGTGTACACCAAGAGGAATTATGGAACGAATATCTTAAACACCTGGAACAGGCGGGTTACATGCGTCAACCCAAACCATCGGGATAACTATGGCTGAGAGCGGCGGTAAAAATAATAAAACCACGGATTTCGGCTTCCGCGAAGTGCCGGAAACGGCCAAGACGCGGTTGGTCGCTGATGTCTTCCATTCGGTCGCCGGCAAGTACGACTTGATGAATGACTTGATGTCGTTCGGCGTGCATCGCCTGTGGAAGCGCTTTACCGTGTTACAAAGCGGCGTGCGCCGCGGGCAACAGGTATTGGACGTCGCCGGCGGCAGCGGCGACCTCACGGCAAAATTCGCCCGCCTGGTCGGACCGGATGGGCGCGTGGTACTCGCCGACATCAACGACTCCATGCTTGAAGTCGCGCGTGCGCGCCTCGCCGACCAGGGCATGGTCGGTAACATCGATGTCGCCCAAGCCGATGCCGAGAACCTGCCGTTCCCCGACAATTACTTCGATTGCGTCAGTATCGCCTTCGGCTTGCGCAACGTAACGCGCAAACAACAGGCGTTGAGCTCCATGTTCCGCGTGTTAAAACCGGGCGGCAGGTTGCTCGTATTGGAATTTTCTCATCCTATCCTGCCGATTTTGAACAAGGCTTATGACGCCTATTCATTTAATCTCTTGCCGCTGCTCGGCAGATGGGTTACCAATGACGAAGACAGCTATCGCTACCTGGTAGAATCGATCCGCAACCACCCGGATCAAGAGACGCTTAAGGGCATGATGCAACAGGCGGGCTATGAGCGCGTGCATTATTTCAACCTAAGCGGTGGCATCGTCGCGTTGCACAAAGGCTATAAATTTTAATCGGGGTTGATGTGAAATCCGCACAAATACTGAACGCAATATTGGAAGACGCCGGCAACCGCTTATTGCGTCTGGATCCGGAAACCCTGCGCCGTCTGGGCGTATTGCAAGGTAAGGTCATTTACCTTGAAGTTGTCTCTCCCTTGCCGGCCGGATCGCCGATAAATATTTATTTATCGCCATCCGAAGCCGGCCTGCGCGTGCTTAGCGACTACAGCGGAAAACCGGATGTCACCTTGCGCGGCGCGCCGTCGGCATTCGCCCGGCTCGGCTTAGGAAAAAAAGCCGAAATGGAGAGTTTTTTCGCGCGCGAGCTGGCCATAGAAGGTGATGTTGAACTGGGACAACGCTTCAAACGCATTCTCGATGAAATGGAGATTGACTGGGAAGAACAAGCCTCACACTTTATCGGAGACGTGCTGGCGCACAAGCTTGGCAATCTGGTGCGCGGCGCCAAAGCCTGGGGTGCTGAGGCCGGCGTCACCCTCAAAGAAGACCTCACCGAATATCTGCAAGAAGAAAGCCGCATGCTGCCAAGTCGCGCGCAGGTGGAGATATTTCTCGCGGCCGTCGATACGTTACGCGCGGACAGCGACCGCCTAACACAGCGCGTGCAGCGACTGCAAGGAACGCCCAAACAATGATGCGTCTGGCGCAGATTAAACGCCTGTTGCGCATCACGCGCGTGTTCGTGCGCCACGATCTGGATGAGTTTGTCCTGGCCCTGCATCTATTTCGGCCATATCGTCATCTGCTGCGCCTCTCGCCCTGGAACTGGCTGCCGCGCACACGCCTGCCCGGTGCCGTGCGTTTGCGGCTGGCCCTGGAGGAACTGGGCCCGATCTTTGTGAAGTTTGGACAAATGGTGTCCACCCGGCCGGACCTGCTGCCCGAAGACATCGCCTTGGAATTAAACAAATTACAGGACCAAGTGCCGCCGTTCCCCGGCGAAACCGCGGTAGCGGTGATCGAACAGGCGTATGGCGGCAAGCTGGAAGATTACTTCATTGAATTCGATTCCTCGCCGATCGCCTCCGCCTCCGTCGCCCAGGTCCATTTCGCCAAGCTAAAAGACGGCACCGAGGTGGCGGTTAAGATTCTGCGGCCCGACATCGAAACGATTATCGACCATGACCTGGCCTTGCTATACACCCTGGCGCGGCTTGCCATGCGCTACTGGCCGGACAGCAAGCGCTTGCGGCCAATTGAGGTGGTCAATGAGTACAACAAAATCATCCACGACGAGATAGACCTGATGCGCGAGGCGGCAAATGCCAGTCAATTGCGCGCCAACTTCGTCGGCTCGGATTTATTGTACGTGCCAAAAGTCTTTTGGGACTACACGCGACGCACGGTCATGGTGATGGAGCGCATCAGCGGCATACCCATCAGCAATATCGAAGCGCTGAAGGCGGCGGGAGTCGACATGCGCCGGCTGGCGCACAACGGCGTCGAGATCTTCTTCACCCAAGCCTTCCGTGACGGTTTCTTCCATGCCGATATGCATCCAGGCAATATCTTTGTCTCGCCGGAAGGCCAATACCGGGCGGTGGATTTCGGCATCATGGGCAGCTTAAGCGATGAAGATAAATATTACCTGGCGCGGAATTTTCTCGGCTTCTTTAACCGCGATTACCGCGCTATCGCCGCCGCCCATTTGAACGCCGGCTGGGCGCCGGCAACCACACGCGTCGACGAATTCGAGGCCGCGATCCGCGCGGTATGCGAACCGATCTTCGCCAAGCCGCTGAAAGATATCTCCTTCGGCAAGCTGTTGCTGCACCTGTTTCAGACCGCGCGGCGTTTCAAAATCGAAGTGCAGCCGCAGTTAACGCTGCTGCAAAAGACTTTGTTTAATATTGAAGGCTTGGGGCGCAGGCTTTATCCCGACTTGGACTTGTGGATTACGGCAAAGCCATTTTTAGAGCGCTGGATGCGCGAACAACTGGGCCCGCGCGCCTGGCTGCGCAGCCTGCGCCAAGAAATCCCGCGTTGGGCGAAGATCCTGCCCGAGTTCCCCGGCATGCTCTACGAAACCTTGCGCAAGACGCAAGCCGGCGGCCTCGTTGAACCGGAAAATTCACAGGAGATCAGAAAGCTGCGGCGGGAAATGCGCCATTACCATCGACGCCTGGTGTTTGCGGTTGCCGGCAGCAGCTTATTCATCTCCGCTACCGTTATTCTCGCCTTGCGCGACCTGACCTGGACCGCCTTCGCCGGCGTGCCAGCGCTGAGTTGGCTGTTCGCCGGCGCCGGCTCGGTATTCTTTATGCTCGCCTGGCCGAGTAAAAATAAGTGACGACGACGCTTAAACTAAGGAGCTCTGATTAAGTCGTATTTGTTATGCCGAGCGCGGAATCTGACAGCAATAATCTTGATCAGAGCTCCCCTAAGAACAAATCATCATTTTTGAATTGACCCAGAATCGGGGCGCGTGATATTAAACGCATTAAATTTACTATTGAGAGCGCTTAATAGTTCTCACGAACCCAGGCGCAAGCTTCCTTCTCCCCTATGGGAGAAGAACAGTATTCGTAGGGTGGGTTAGCCCGTCAGGGCGTAACCCACCGGACGCGGCCGATGGTGGGTTACGCGCCCCACAGGGACGTGGAAGTGTCGCGGAAGACAGGATGTCGGGAGCGACCGGCTGCGCCGCTAACCCACCCTACGTCCATTTTTGAGATAGCTTCTAAGTGTTTCTAGGGGCGAACCCCGGTTTGATTTCAGGAGAGCACTATGCCAGCCATCAGCCGCCGCGCCAGCGAGCTCGGCACCGAAAATGCCTTCGTGGTCCTCGCGGAGGTCAGCCGCCTGCAGCAGCAGGGCAAGGACATCATCTCGTTCTGCATCGGCCAGCCCGATTTCCCCACGCCGGTCAATATCCAGGACGCGGCGGTCAAGGCGATCCGCGACGGCAAGCACGGCTACACCCCGTCCGCCGGCATCCTTGAGTTGCGCGAGGCGGTGGCCAAAAACATCAGCCGCGCGCGCGACATTACCGTGAGCCCGGACGACGTGGTGGTGGGCGCGGGCGCCAAGCCGTTTATCGCCTACACGATTCTTTCGGTGACCGACCACGGCGCGGGCGACGAGATTATCTACCCGAATCCGGGCTTCCCGATCTACGAATCGCAGATCCGCGCCATGGGCGCGGTACCGGTGCCGATCCATCTGCGCGAGTCGCGCGGCTTCAACTTCGATCCACGCGAGCTAGAGCTGAAGATCACTGCGAAGACCAAGCTGCTTATCCTCAATTCGCCCCACAACCCGACCGGCGGGATTATCCCACGGGAGGACATGGCGGCAATCGCCGCGATTCTGGACAAGCACCCGCAGGTGTGGATATTTGCCGACGAGGTCTATTCGCGGCTGGTGTATGACGGGGAGTTCGTCTCGCTTACTCAGTTCCCTGGCATGCTCGAGCGCACCATCCTGTGCGACGGCGCGTCGAAGACCTGGGCGATGACCGGCTGGCGATTGGGCTACGCGGTGAATCGGACGCTCGCGCCGGCGTTCATCCGCTGGGTGACCAACACCGAGTCGTGCGCCTCGCATATCAGCCAGTGGGCGGCGGTCGAGGCCCTCAACGGACCGCAGGACGACGCCAAGCGCATGCGCGACAGTTTTTTCGGGCGCCGCAACCTGATTGTGCGGCTGCTCAACCAGGCCCCGGGGGTGACCTGCCAGAGCCCGGGCGGCGCGTTCTACATATGGCCGAACGTGACTGAGGCCTGTGCCATGATCGGCGCGAAAGACTCGGAGGAATTCCGCGTGCGACTGCTGAACGAAGCCGGGGTCGCGGTGCTCGCCGACATCCACTTCGGGCCGCGCGTGCCGAACGAAGGCCAGCACATCCGCTTCAGCTACGCCGCTTCCAACGAGGCGATCGAGAAGGGCGTGGCGCGGATGGCGGAATTCATCCGCGCCAATACGAAGGTTAAGAAGAAGACTTATTGATTCAGCGCCATCGAGAAGGATTAGATAATGAAGCGGATGATACTACAGTTACTTACGCTTTCATTGGCCACCTTTACCCCTGGCGCGGCCTACTCAGATATCAAGGATAAGTACAGGCCATCTACACAAGGGTACCCTCAGATAATCCAAGGATTCGACTATCAAACCATCAAAGCGATTGAGTCACTTTTTGCCACCCTCTCCAAACTTGGGAAGGATGAGGTCACGTTTACCGTAGAAAACATGGCAATCATCTTTAAATCAACGAACAAGGAACCAAGATCTCTTAGTGTGCGCATTTCAGACGAGAAGTCCGTTTCTATTGGCGACGCCGCTTACAAAGAACGAAATACGGTTGTGCTATTCTCGACATTGCTCATGGTCTTGGCTGACGTCTCAACAAATGCCAAGTGCACTGGTGTGAAATATGATCAATTTTCCACCCGGGGATACAAGAGACGGACCATTATTGAATTTGACTGCGACACAAAAGTGATCGCAGTGGACAGTTTATCTAATGGCCGAGATGATGATGAAAGATTGTACGTTTTAGATCTCGTTGGTAGGAAAGAGTCCTTCTTCTGGGGTCAATGACGTACGGGAGAACCAGACTAATTCCACGATAACCGCTTGGCCGCCTCTCTCCGCTATAGCTTAGGAATTAGGCCGCGTACCGATACACGGCGACGAAGTGACAGGCCGTACCCGCCATGACGAACAGATGCCAGACGAAGTGGGCATAACGTACCCGCTCGTCGAGCGCAAAGAAAGCCACGCCCACCGTGTAGGCGGCGCCACCGGCGACGAGCCACAACAGACCCGCCAAGGGCAGGTAGAGCCAGAGGGGGCGAATCGCGATCAGGGCCAGCCACCCCATGCCGAGATAGAGAAATGTAGAGAGCACTGGATACCGCACGCCACCCACGGCTTTCAGAACCATGCCCACTACAGCGAGGCCCCACACCAGGCCGAAGAGCGCCCAGCCCCACGGCCCACGAAGCACGCCGAGCGTGAAGGGGGTGTACGTCCCGGCGATCAGCAGGAAGATGGCGGAATGGTCGAGTACCTGAAACACGTGCTTTGCCCGGTTCTCAGCGAGGGCGTGATAGAGCGTCGACGTCAAATAGAGCAAGACCATGGTCCCGACGAAAATGCCGGCGCCGACGATGACCGCCCCGGAACCGTGCCGCGCCACCGCCACCAGCAGGAATGGAGCGGCGATCAGTGCGGCCGCCAGGCCGACACCATGGCTGACGCTGTTGGCGATTTCCTCCCCCAGGGATTGCGCGCGGTCAAGAACTGCGACACGGTTGTTCATGACTACAAGCTTATGTGGTCTAACGCATCTGACTTTTTGTGCGGCCTATGGCCCAAAGGTAGCCAGCATAAAGGGTCGCAATAACCAGCACGAGCATGAGCGCGATGAGACACGAGAGAGCGAGCCATCCCGCGACAACGGATTCATACGCGCCGAGAATGTACCGGGCAGGCTGGTCGGTAAATGGGCTAAAGTGCGCCAGCCAGCCGAACGCCACGCCGCCTCCGGCGAGAATCGCCCAGAACCGGTGCCCGACCTTGCCCTTCGAGTAGAGGTACAGCCCCAAAGCAATAACGGTATAGATCACCACGCTGATGATGATGAACGGCACGGATTCCGAAGTAATCGGCCAGCGCAGATCGCCCCGCACGATATGATCGGCGCTGTGGCCTAAGCTGAAAATGGTGGCGAGGACGACCAAAGCTACCAGTTTTTTATCACGCATGCGGTTCTTTTAACCCCTGACACGCAAGAGCTTATACCGATCTGATTCACCAGCGGCCCTTGGCCTTATTCCAGCGATACAGGGCGGCGGCAAACAGATTGTAGCCCGCATGAGCCAGCACGCGAAATACCGGCAACGCGATGATACGGCCGAGAAGCCTTTGGCCGGGGGTCTGCCGCCACAGAGTGGCGAAGGCATCCGCCCCCACTCTCACGCTACCCGTGGCGTCCACGACGTGGAGCTTCTTTCGGACTTCTTCTTGTTCCACGCCAAGCTCCTGAAGTACGCGCGGATCAGCGTGAATATCGAGCCACTCTGCCTGGAGGCCGCAGGCCTCCATGCGTTCGCGTTGATCGCTAATGCTGGCGTTACAGATAGGGCAAGCGCCGTTGTAGTAGATCTTTACCGGTTTCTGTTCCTCGTTCATACGCGTTAACTCCAATACCACCGGTCCGGCATTGATCCGCTGCAGCGCGTCGATTGCTTTTTTCTACGCCAGAATCTGCCAGGCCAAAGTAATCTGGCAACCGAAACCAACAACAAATGCCAGCGTTCTGACCCAGGGGATACGGAAGGTGTAAACCAGCAAATGGATTACGCGTGCCCAGAAATAGATAACACAGGCAAGAGCGGTTGCTTCATTGCGGACGCCGGCAACGTCGGCAATTAAAACCAGTGCGGCGAAAACCACCAAATTCTCAACGGCATTGTAGTGAGCCGCCTTCATTCGTGCCGCCCACGGTGATAGCGGCTTTGGCTTCTCCGGATAGCCAACAGCGTCTAATACACCTCGAACCATAATCTCATTGAGTATGTAGGGTATCCATATTACCGCCGTAAAGGCAGTAACCCATGTTAAATACGTAAGCTCAGTGGTCATCGACTCCTCCTTATTTAGATTTTGTTGGTGTATGCTCTGGCGCGCCTGCCGACACCTAACTAGATATAACGGAAGTGAGCAGGAGAGCAGGCGTTTCTACATGCATGTGGCACCGACAAGCATGTCGCCGTTTCAACCCAAAATCAAGCGCTTAAACGAACAAGCGCCGCCCTTAAAATATTAACGCGATAAACTGGCATCGCCGTATCGCGAGATCGGCCTGCGATAAGCCTGCGTTCAAGCTGCCCGGACGACGGCAAACGCGAACATGAACCATGCCAGGATAAAAGCGATTCCGCCGACCGGTGTAACGGCACCCAGCCAGCGCACAGCCGTGATGCTGAGGACATAAAGACTGCCCGAGAACAGGATGATCCCGGCAAACATCAGCCCGCCCGACCACTTGAACCACACCGACTGAGGCATCTGCGCCGCCACAAGACCGATCAGGATCAATCCCAGCGCGTGGTAGAAGTGATACTGTACGCCGGTCTGGTAGATCGAAAGCATCTCGGCCGATAAACGCGCTTTCAGCGCATGCGCGCCAAACGTCCCGAGCGCGACAGCCAGCAGCGCGACCGCCGAGAACCAAAAACAGCTTATGGGTGGGCATCTCCTCTCCCTTCCGGAATCAGAATACGCAACCTTCCGATAGGCCGGCCTGGGCCGCGAACTCTGTCAGGTATTCTCTCTTCTGATAAAGCCAGAAAACTTAGATGTACTCCCCTGGTTTAATGACGCGCTTCAGCCACGCCGGCGCCTGCGCTGCCTCGGCTTGTTAACCACCTTTATTTGCAATGGTTACCTGCGGAATCCAGGTGCGCTTTCTACGCTCGAGCCTGCTTTCTGTGGGTTCACCGTCAAAGTCAGTGACCCTGCTTTGGAATGAAGCCCGATCGATACCTTCGAACGTGTTGGCGTTCACCACCGCGTACCGTCGATCCTGGATAATGCTGGTAACGAACGGCACTGCGCCGCACCGAGAACAAATGAAGAACTCTGCCGTTCTGGTGGCAAAGGTGTACTTCGTGATCAGCGATTGATCATAGATCACCGCCCGTAGCGCTGCTTCGCGATGAGAGGCATAAATGCCCCCATGCTTCGTGCAAAAGCTGCAACTGCAGGCCTGGACAGGAATCTCGGCTCCGTCAAGCGGCCAGTGGAACTCGTAGGTGATGTTTCCACAGTGGCATTTGCCTTCTATTCGCCTCATCAGCCCCGCCTTACGACTGCATGCCCCACTTGCGGACAGTGCGTGCTTCAATAGTGCGGAAAATAAAATTCTCTACAACAAGGCCGATCAAGATGACGGTTAAGAGGCCGGCGAATACGCTGGGTATTTCCAGTTGGTTTTTGTTTTCATAAATGAACCAGCCGAGACCGCCGGAGCCGGAGCTTACACCGAACACAAGCTCCGCCGCGATCAACGTGCGCCAGGCAAATGCCCAACCGATTTTAAGACCGGTCAGTATGCTGGGGAACGCCGCCGGGATCAGGATCTTGCCGACATAGCGGAAACCCGTGAGGCCGTAATTACGCCCGACCATGCGCAAGGTATTGGAAACGGACATAAACCCGGAATGGGTGTTGAGCGACACTGGCCACAACACCGAATGGATCAACACGAATATCAGGCTGTTGTTGCCGAGGCCAAACCAGAGCAGCGCAAGCGGAAGCAACGCGATGGCGGGCAATGGATTGAACATAGAGGTAAGCGTCTCGAGCAAGTCCGAACCCAGACGCGAGCTGATGGCGATGATGGTGAACAGGGCGGCGAGCGCTATCCCGGCGGTGTAGCCCATTAGCAGCACCTTAAGCGAAAACGCGGCGCGTGTGAGCAGGCCGAGGCGGACTATGCCATCCCAAAATGCGGACAAGGTGGCGGTGAAGGTCGGAAACAACAGGGGGTTATCAAGAATAGATGTGTAAACCTGCCAAATAGCCGCTAATAAAATCAGGATAAACGCCTTGCGGGCAATGTTTTGATTGCTGACCCGCTCCCATAGCGTTAACGGTTTTTCCACCACGCCGAATGCGCGCGTTCCCACCGATTCATGCACGAACTCGGGGCGCTGCACCGTGTGCTGCATTTCAGACATGGTCCACCTCTTTCCGCTCAACCGGATCGGAGAACAGGATGTGATGAATTTTTTCCGACAACCGCCGGCCGGTTGCCGGGTCCGCTGTGTCATCGCCGGTGCTGTTCAATTCCGCCTTAACCTGGCCGGGATGCGGCGAGAGCAACAAAACCCGGTTACCGATGGTGATCGCCTCGGGAATGGAGTGCGTGACAAACAGCACCGTGAAACGCGTGTCCTGCCACAATTGCAGCAACTCCTCCTGCATCTTGCGGCGCGTGAGCGCATCCAGGGCGGCGAACGGCTCATCCATCAGCAGGATGTCCGGCTCCATCGCCATGCCGCGGGCGATGGCCACGCGCTGCTTCATGCCGCCGGACAGCGTGTGCGGAAAGCTGTCGGCGAATTTGCGTAAGTTGACCTTCTCGATATAGGCCATGGCCTTGGCGTCGGCTTCGCTCGGCGAAAACTTGCCGCTCGCCGTGAGCGGGAATATTACGTTTTGTTTGACTGTTTTCCACGGGAGGAGCTGGTCAAATTCCTGGAATACCATCATGCGGTCCGGTCCGGGTTTGCTGATTTCCTGGCCTTTGAGAGTTATTTTTCCCTCGACCGGCTGGAGATAGCCGCCCACGGCTTTAAGCAACGTGGACTTGCCGCAGCCGGACGGCCCTAGCAGCACGAAGCGGTCCGACTTGAATACCTCGAAATCCACCCGATAGGTGGCGGTGATTAAGTGTTCTTTGGTTTTGTATTGCAGTGTTACGCCGTTAACGGATAAAAGTGGTTCAGGCTTGTTCATAACATTAAGCGATTGCAGCCAAAGCAAGAATCTCTGAGCAAACCGCCGCTGTGACCTGGGCGGTGGTCGCCTTGCCGCCCAAATCAGGGGTGAAGATTTGTCTTGCCGTCACCCGCTCGATCGCCGCCATCAGCCGCCCCGCCGCTTGCGTTTCTCCCAGGTGCTCCAGCATCATCGCCGCAGTCCAGAAAGTCGCAATCGGATTGGCGATGCCTTTGCCGGCGATATCGAAAGCGGAGCCGTGGATCGGCTCGAACATCGAAGGGAATTTCCGTTCCGGATTGAGATTGCTGGTAGGCGCGATGCCGAGGCTACCGGACAGCGCCGCGGCCAAATCACTCAGAATATCCGCGTGTAAATTCGTTGCTACTAGCACATCCAGCGTCTGCGGTTTTAGCACCATGCGGGTGGTGGCAGCGTCCACTAGTTCTTTGTCAGTCTTAACGTCCGGATAATTCTTCGCCGTTTCGGCGAAGATCTCGTCCCACATCACCATGCCGTGGCGTTGCGCATTAGATTTGGTGACGAGTGTTAAGTGTTTGCGCGGGCGTTTGCGCGCAAGCTCAAACGCGAAGCGCATAATCCGCGTCACTCCCGTGCGGGTAAACACGGCGGTCTCGGTCCCGACTTCCTCCGGCAGCCCGCGATGCACGCGGCCGCCATTGCCGGCATACTCACCCTCGGAATTCTCGCGAATAATAACCCAATCAATCCCGGAGCCGTTGCGCAGCGGGCTTTGGACGCCGGGCAAGACGCGCGCGGGGCGCACGTTGGCGTACTGATCAAAGCCTTGGCAAATGGCCAGGCGCAGACCCCACAGCGAAATATGATCCGGCACCGACGGCGCACCGACTGCGCCGAAGAAGATGGCGTCGAACCCGCGCAAGATCCCCAGGCCGTTTTCCGGCATCATGCGGCCGTGCTGATGATAGTAATCACTTCCCCAGGGGAAAGACTCTACCTTTAGCCCGAAGCCCCCGGCGCGCTGCTGTAATGTTTGCAGCACTTGCAGCCCGGCATCGATGACTTCCATGCCTATGCCATCCGCCGGGATCGCGGCAATTTTATATTCACGCATTTATTCGGACCCAAGAAAATTTAACCCTCTGCTTGGAACCGGATGCGCGTCCCAAGCACGCGCTATTCCCGCCCGAATCTGATGCCTCAGCTTCCCGGCCGATTGTGAACATTGGGAAAGAACATGTCTTGCCAGGAAGCGGGCTTGATTTTGACTGTGCCGACCTTGTACATAAATTCAGCCGTCTTCATGGTGTTTTTCGGTGTCAGGGTAAATTCGATTTGCGGATCGACCATCATCTTATAAAGTTCATCCAGGGATTCCTTAGTGTTCGACATCCTCTTATAAGTCTCGGCAGCCGCACGCTTGTCTTTGTTGATCATATTGTTCGCTTCTTCGAAGGCGGCGACAAATGCGGCAAAGGCCTTCGGATTGGCGTCGCGGAATTTGCTGGTGGACCAGACCACGTTAAAGGTGGAAGGACCGCCCAGAATATCGTAAGAGCTAATGACAGTGCGTACGCCGGATTTAGCCAATTCTTGATATTGAAACGGCGGCGAGGCGAAATGCGCAGTGATCGCGCCGCTACCCGCGAGCAGGGCAACCATTGCTTCAGGATGAGGCATGGAGACGGTGAGAGGGTCGAGCTTGCCATAGTTGTCGAAACCGAACTCCTTCGCCGCCGCCATTTGTAACAATAGCGCTTGGGTGGAAACTTTAATCGTGGTCACCGCAATTTTATCTTTGCCGGTAAAATCCCTCATACCCTTCACATTGGGATTGATGGTGTTGAGATAGTTGGGCATGGAATTAAGCGCACCGACCCCTTTGACTCCGACGCCGCTTTGAGTTTTTGACCATAGGGTAACGAGCGATGGCACACCGCCCGTGCCGAAGTCCAGCGAACCGGATAACAACGCATCATTCATCGCACCGGGTCCGCCCAACTTGGCCCAAGTGACTTTGATATCGCCCAAGCCGGCTGCCTTCGCGTGTTTTTCCACCAGCATGCTGTCTTCCATGATCATGAGCGTGAGATAGCTCAAACCATATTGCTGGGCGGCCCTCACTTCATTGACTTCAGCCTGCGCCGGCACACTGATCCCGCCGACAAGAAACAACCCCCCGATGAAGCCCGCAACTAACCTGCTCGATTTCATATGCCTCTCCTTCTTTTAAATTATGAGATAAGCGAAAGCCAGAAACGTTGATCTATTTTTGACCAGGCTAACACGATGGTGCAAGCCCAGGCAGCCTGATTATAAATCGCAAGCGGCGGGATCCCGAGCCAATTCGCGGCGCAACTGCATAACCGCGCTGATGTCGTGGGCCGCAGAGGACGTATGCAGATAGAAGCTGATCCTTCAACCCCAATCGGCGAGTTGCGCCAAGGCTTGTTCCGGCGGACGCGCCAAATCGGCCTCGACCCTGTCACGAGTTTGCCTCCCGCTGATGGTGCGGATCAATTCCAAGGCGAAATCCATGGCGGTGCCAGGACCGCGCGAAGTTAGAACTTTGCCGTCGATAACAATCGCGCGGTTTTCAAGACGTATGCGCGGATATTTTTTCGCGTCCAGCGCGCCGGGGTAACAGGTGGCGCGTTTTCCGTCCAACAGGCCGGCCGCCGCCAGGACTTTGGGTGCGGCGCAGATGGCGGCCACGTATTTGCCTTGCGTCGCCATATTTTTCAATAACTCCGCGACGCGCGCATCATTTTCCAGTCGATCGGCGCCGGCTCCGCCGCCGGGCAGCACGATTAAATCAAATTCCCGCCGCATGGCCTGGTCTAAAGTCATGTCCGGCACCAGCACGGTACCGCACCGGCCGGTCACCGGTTCGGCGGTAAGACCGGCGGTGACCACTTCGATTTGCGCCCGGCGCAGAAGATCGATCAGCGTCACCGCCTCCAACTCTTCACAGCCTTGCGCCAACGGGATCAGTGCGCTTGCCATAACGGCTTATTTTGCTTCCGCTAAGTGCGGACGCGGATTCAAGATCGCTATGCCCTTCAATAGATTGACCGCTTCTTGCAATTGATAATCTTCTTTAAGATTACCGAATTTCGGTCTTTCTTCCTTTTTAGCTGAGGCCGGGCCCGGCGGCGCCGGCACCGGCGCGCTCGGATTTTCCAGATGTCCGGTTAAATCGGCTTCGCTGAGCCCGTCTTCTTCTACTTTAGTTTCCTTGGCAGTAAGTTTCGCTTCGCCGACGATGATATCTGGAATTATGCCGGTGGCCTGGATCGAGCGTCCATTGGGCGTGTAATAACGGGCGGTGGTAAGTTTAAGCGCCGCGCCGTTGCTCATGGGCACAATGGTTTGCACCGATCCCTTGCCGAAGGTCTTGGTTCCCATAATGACTGCGCGCTTGTGATCCTGTAAAGCGCCCGCGACAATTTCTGAAGCGGAAGCAGACCCGCCATTGACCAGCACTACCATAGGCGCGCCATGCAATAAGTCGCTGCCGGTGGCATTAAATTTGAGCTGCGCATCAGGCACCCGCCCCTGGGTATAAACAATTAGGCCGCTGGTGAGAAACGCATCGCTTACGCTCACCGCCGCATTTAATACCCCGCCAGGATTGTTGCGTAAATCCAGCACCAAGCCTTTTAGATTTTCCTTATTCTGCAGCTTCAGCTTATTCAAAGCGGCCACGACGCTGTCGCCGGTGTTGGCTTGGAACTGAGTGACGCGCAGATATCCGTAGCCATCTTCCAGCATCCCGCTTTTTACGCTCTGAACCTTGATCACCGCGCGCGTCAGCGTGAATTTAAGCGGCTTGTTGTTGCCTTCACGCAGCACCGTCAAGGTGATATCAGTGCCGGGCTTGCCGCGCATGAGCTTGACGGCATCGTTCAGCGTCATGCCTTTGACCGGCTTCTCATTCAGGCGAACGATAATGTCGCCGGTTTTTAACCCACTGTGCGCCGCCGGCGTATCCTCGATCGGCGATATAACTTTGACAAAACCATCTTCCATGCTGACCTCGATGCCCAAACCGCCGAATTCGCCTTCGGTGCTGATGCGTATTTCCCTAAAGCCTTCGGCGTCGAGATAACTGGAATGGGGGTCAAGGCCGGCAAGCATGCCTTGAATGGCGTCATGCAAGAGCTTTTTGTCCTCCACGGTTACAACATAGTCCGCTTTAATTTTATTAAACACCTCGGTAAAGGCGCGCAGCTCTTCTAACGGCAGCGGACCGAGCGTTGTTTCTTTAACATCTTGACGCTCGGCGAACACCATTCTTTCTATCGTGACACCTCCACCGATAAAAACGCCAAGCAGCAAAACCAGGGTATAACGGCTTAAATACTTCATTTTGAGATCTCCGTGTTGCTTATCCGCGGAACGCGGACTTAATAGTTACATTCTAGCGCTTACACCATTGTAACGGATCGTAGGGCTCGCCATTATGCCTAATTTCGAAATAAAGGCCGGACTCGCTAAACCCGCCGGTATTCCCGACGCCGGCAATGACCTGACCGGCCTCGACCCAATCCCCTACTTTGGAGTATAGGCTTTGATTATGGCCGTAAAGCGTCATATAACCATCACCATGCTCCAGTATCAACAGCAAGCCGAATCCGCGCAACCAATCGGCATAGGCGACCCGCCCGCGAAAAACCGCGCGCACCTCGCGGCCAGCGGGCGCCGCCATAAATACGCCTTTCCAGCGCAAATCGCCCTTATTCTTCGGGCTGCCATAAAAGGCGGTAATCTTGGCCTGTAACGGCAAAGGCAATTGGCCTTTGGCATCGCGAAAATAGGCGTTTGCCGGCAACACGAGCGGTGAAATCGGCGGGGTTCGCAAACCTTCTACCAGCCGCGCCAGCCGCTGTTCGTCCTGACGCAGCAGATTAATTTCTTGCGATTGATCGCGTACTTTGCGGCTTAGAGTGGCTAAAGTAATTTCGCGCGCGTCTAAGGCCTGTTCCAGCGCTGATTTCTTCCGCGACTGCTCGGTGCGTAAATTATGCAACTCCTGTGCGCGCAAATTGATCTGCTGCCCGATCTTAGTAAGCTCTGACATCGCCGATCTAGTACGTTCAATCTGCTGCGCGCGCGCCTGATTGAAATAACTATAATAAATTAAAACCCGGTTTAAACCGGCCGGATCTTCTTGGTTTAACAACATCTTGACGTACTCCTGCCGCCCCATGGCATAAGCCGCGCGTACCTGGTATTGCATGCCCTTGATATGCGTTTGCAGTTGTGCGCGCTTTTCCTGTTTCTGCTTACGCAAGGAAGTTAATTTCTTGGCCTCCACCTTAAGCTGCGCATCGATTTCTTTTAGGTTATGAAGGGAGACGCCGATTTTACGCTCGGTATCACGCAGCTCGTCCAGCAGGATGTCGCGCTGCCCACGGCTTTGCTCCAGCTCCTGTTGCAAGGCCTCTATGCGCGCACGCAACAGTCTGAGCTGCGCCTCGTCCCCGGCATAAGCAGCAATCCCGGCGGTGAGGCTGAAGGCGACTCCCAGGGCAATACCTACACTCTTATACCGTCTCTGTTTGGTCCCAAACTGACTGGGTACTACTAGGCGGGCGTTCAAGCGTTAAGCGTAACCAACGATTTGCCGGTCATCTCCGCCGGCACGTTGAGGCCCATCAGGTAAAGCATGGTCGGCGCAATATCTTGCAACGAGCCGCTTGCGGCAATCTTAGCTGATCTGCCGACGTACAATAGTGGCACCGGATTAGTGGTATGCGCGGTATGGGGCTGGTTATTCTCCTCATCCCACATTTGCTCCACATTACCGTGGTCGGCGGTAATTAAAAGCTCGCCGCCGGCCGCGCTTGCCGCCTCCCCTATCCGCTGCAAACAGCTATCCAACGCTTCGATCGCCTTGACCGCGGCGGCGAAATCGCCGGTGTGGCCCACCATATCGGGGTTGGCATAGTTACAAATGATCGCATCGTAGCTCCCGCTCTTAATCGCCTTGACGATCTCATCGGTGACTTGCGGCGCGCTCATTTCCGGCTTCAAATTATAAGTCGGTACATCCTTCGGGGAAGGAACCAGAATACGGTCTTCGCCGACGAACGGCTTTTCCTCGCCGCCATTGAAGAAGAAGGTGACATGGGCGTATTTTTCGGTTTCGGCCACGCGCAACTGATGTTTGCCGAGATTGGCAAGATAGGCGCCGAGCACGTTGCGTAGAGGCTCGGGTGGAAACGCCACCGCCACCGGAAAATCGGGACGGTATTGCGTGAGGCTGACAAAACGCGCGATTTGCCGGACGCGTTCGCGCTTAAATTCGTTAAACTCCTTCTCCACCAACGCCTGGGTAAGCTCGCGTGCGCGGTCGGCGCGAAAATTCATGAACACCACCACATCGCCGTCTTGGATAAAGGCCGGCTGCGCGCCTTCGGGCGCAATTACCGTCGCCTTTACGAACTCATCCGTCTCTCCGCGCGCATAAGCGCGCCTAAGCGCCTCGCTCGCGGATACGGCTTTGTAGTCGGCTTTGGCTTGCGTCAATAAATCATAAGCCGTCTTCACCCGCTCCCAGCGGTGGTCACGATCCATGGCATAGTAACGGCCAATGACCGAGGCGATCCGCCCTTGCTTCAACCTGCGGAATTTCGCTTCCACCGCCGCGATCGAGCTGGCCGCGCTTTGCGGCGGGGTATCGCGCCCGTCTAACAAGGCGTGTAAATAAATCGCCGAGACGCCGTGCCGGTGCGCCAAATCGAGCATCGCGTAAATTTGCTCCTCGTGACTGTGCACCCCGCCGGGAGACAATAAGCCCAAGACATGCACTGCCTTGCGATTGGCGGCCGCCACCTCCACCGCCTCGGTCAGCGCCTGGTTTTGGAAAAATTCGCCGGTGCTGATCGCGCGGTTAATACGCGTGTATTCCTGATACACTACCCGCCCGGCGCCGATATTAAGATGGCCTACCTCGGAGTTTCCCATTTGCTTGGCGGGCAAGCCGACCGCGGCCTCCGAAGCATAGATAAGAGTATGGGCGTACTGCCGCCACCAGCGATTCCAGGTAGGCGCTTTGGCGCTGGCGATCGCATTGTTTTGCGGGTTTTCGCGATAACCCCAGCCATCCATAATGATGAGAACCAGGGGTTTGGGAATTACCGGCATGGGGATAGGCTTTTAGTCTTTATCAAAAAAGTATTATTGTATAATGTTCGGTATACAAACGCAGCATTTAATCCGGAAAACAGACGCTCAGGACCCCGTTTGCAACGAGTTGAGACTACTCCGTCGATGAATTCGAATTCAATTACGCATTTCGTGCTTAATAACTGGTATTTATTTCTGGCGCTGGTCGTTATCGTGTACCTGCTGCTTGCCGAACCTGTGCGCCGGCTCATGTACGGCATACAAAGTATCCCGCCCAGCCAGGCGGTGCAATTAATCAATCACCACGCGGCGGTGATCGTGGACGTGCGCGACCCAAAAGAATTCCAATCCGGACATATCCGCAAGGCGCTCAATTTCCCCCTGAGTGATTTATCAAAACAGGCATCCGAATTAGAGAAATTTAAAGATAAATCGATTGTGCTTTACTGCGGTACCGGCCAGCGTTCCGCGCAGGCGGCGACCTTTTTGCGCAGGCAAGGGTTTGGTTCGGTACATAATTTAGCCGGCGGCATCAGCCGCTGGCGCACTGAGAATCTGCCTGTCACTTTGGAGACGTAATTTGCCGAAAGTCCGCATGTATTGCACGCACATTTGCTCCTATTGTCGGATGGCTATGCGCTTGCTGGAAAAGAAGGGAATCGAGTTTGAAAAAATCTATGTCGACAATCTGCCCGAACGGCGCGCGGAAATGGTCAAGCTCAGCGGCAGAATCACGGTGCCGCAAATCTTCATCGGCGACACCCATGTCGGCGGTTATCATGAGCTGGCGAGGCTTGATCTTGCCGGCGGGTTGGACGGTCTGGCGCAGCCGGCCCAATCCTCCTGATCTTATCCGTCTAAAATTGAGCATAAATCAATATGAATGAGAAAAACCAAGAACGGGAGGTCGTATTCAACCTGGAAAAAATTTATCTTAAGGATGTTTCTTATGAGGCGCCGCATGTCCCCGCCATATTCACCGAAAAAGACACTCCGGAAGTGGGCGTACAGTTGGGGATAGAGCATGGCAAGCTCGACCAAGGATTGTTCGAGGTCATATTGTCGGTGACGGTGACGGCAAAGCTGCAGGATAAAGTCGTGTTCTTAACTGAAGCCAAACAGGCCGGACTGTTCCGCATTAACGGCGTGCCCGACACAGAACTGAGCAAGGTATTGGAAATCGCTTGCCCGAATATTTTATTGCCGTTCACGCGCGAGGCGGTCAACGACTTGGTGCAAAAAGGCGGTTTTCCGCAATTATTAATCAATCCGATTAATTTTGAGGCGCTGTATCAGCGGAAGCAGGCGGCACAGGCAAAACCCCCGGCGGCGCACTGAGCGCAGTTTGCGCCCGCAGCGGGGGTTTGGGCAAAAGTAATGACCATTGCCAAAAAAAAGAATATCGCCGTCCTTGGCGCCGGTTCCTGGGGCACGACATTGGCGGTCTTATTAGCCGGCAATGGTTATCGCGCCTTATTGTGGGGGCATGACCCCGCGCAGATGGCGCGCATGGCGCAGGAGCGGAGTAATGCTATTTATCTGCCCGAGGTCCCGTTTCCTGCCAATTTAATTATTCAGCAAGATCTGCCGCTACTCGCTAATGAGACGGATTATTTTTTGATCGCGGTTCCAAGCCATGCGTTTCGTTCAACTCTGCAAATCATCAAACCCTATTTATCCGCCGATACCCTGCTGGCTTGGGCGACCAAAGGTGTTGAGCCCGGCAGCGCGAAACTGTTAAGCAGCGTCGCGCGGGAAGTGCTGGGCGAGGCGGTGCCGGCCGGTGTGATATCGGGCCCCAGTTTCGCACGCGAAGTGGCCTTGGGCCTGCCGACGGCATTGGTGGTGGCCGCGCGCGACGCTACAACTTCAGAGATCGTCGCCCAATGGCTGCGCAATGAACGTATGCGGGTGTACACCAGCTACGATGTCACCGGGGTCGAAGTCGGTGGCGCGGTTAAAAATGTCATGGCCATCGCCGCCGGCATCAGCGACGGCCTCGGCTTCGGCGCCAACGCGCGCGCGGCGTTGATCACACGCGGATTGGCGGAGATCACCCGCTTAGGTGTTGCGCTCGGAGGCTTAGCAGAAACTTTTATGGGACTCACGGGCGCCGGCGATCTGGTGCTGACCTGTACGGATAATCTATCGCGCAACCGGCAAGTTGGGTTGGCGCTTGGCAAGGGGCACAAATTGCCGGACGTATTATCCGGGCTTGGCCAGGTGGCGGAAGGGGTTGCCAGCGCCCCGGCGGTGCGGATATTGGCCAAGCGCATGCAAGTGGAAATGCCGATCACCGAACAAGTATGCCGGGTGTTGTTCGAAAATCTCTCGCCGCAGGCGGCGGTGGAGGCTTTGCTGCGGCGTGAACCGCGCAAGGAAGAATAGGGCGTTACCGGTAGGCCCGAAACTGGCCTCACTACACCTTGAATGCGCACGCGCGCGTTCGCATAGCGCAAGGGGGATAACGCGCGGTTTGCTGTGGCCATAACGCCATAGCGACGGCGGCCTCAGGCCCCGAAGCGAACTGAAAAACGCCGGGGAAGAACTTTTTCAGCATTCTGCTAGGCAAAGCAAACACGGAATTGCTAGTATTTCTAGTACACGCTAAAACTCTGGAACGCCAGCATGACCAAAATTCAAAATGCGGTTGATAAAGCCGTCCTCCAAACCCTGGAACCCATCGCCTCGCTGAGTAAAGAACGCGTCGAGGAGTTGGCGGCCTTGTGTTTTGTGGAAAAGGTTCCGGCCGGAATAGCTCTGTTTCACGCAGGCGATACCGACAACCAGACGGTTTATCTTTTAAACGGCGAAGTCGCCCTCAGTTCAGACAAAGAAAATAAAAAACTTTCGCTGCACGGCGGCAGCGAAGATGCCAAGTACGCCGTTGCCGACAAACAGCCGCGGCAGCTTTCCGCCCTGGCCGAGACCAACATCGACGTTTTACGCATCGACAATGACTTGCTCGATATCATGCTCACGTGGGATCAGCTTACGCAATACGAAGCCGATGTCGAGGCGCATTCCGATAGAAAAACCGACGATAAAAAAGAAGATTGGATGGACGCGATGGGGAAAACTTCCGCGTTCAAAAACTTGCCGCCCGCCAATATCGAGAAGTTGCTGGCACGTATGGAGAAGATGCCGGTTGAAAAGGCACAGGTCATCATCCGCCAGGGCGATGACGGGGATTATTATTATTTAATCGAAAGCGGCAAGGCGGCGGTTACGCGGCAAATCGAGACCGGGGATAGCAAGGAGCTGGCGCAGCTCGGCCCCGGCGCCTGCTTTGGCGAAGAGGCGTTGGTTTCCGACGCCAAGCGCAATGCTACCGTCACCATGATTGGCGACGGCATATTATTGCGCTTGGCAAAAAAGGATTTTGTGGAGTTATTGCGCGAGCCCTTGCTTAATTGGGTGATGCAGCCAGAGGCCGTGGCCAAAGTCAAATCCGGCAAGGCCAAATGGTTGGATGTACGCCATGCCAAAGAGTATCAACATGCGCGTGTGCCGGGCGCGTTATTGTGCCCGCTGCATGAGTTGCGTAATCGCGCCGGTGGTTTGGACCAGAATCTCGAATATATCTGCTACTGCAAAACCGGGCGGCGCAGCTCGGCTGCCGCGTTCCTGCTTAGCCAGCGCGGTTTTAAGGCGTTTGTGTTAAAAGGGGGCTTACAAACTTTACCTGATTAAAGTAGCGCACAGTTATTGATGATAGAATGGCAAATCATAACCTGCCCTTACTGTGGCGAGGCATTTGAAACCAGCGTGGACACTTCCGGCGGCAGCCAGCAATATATCGAAGATTGCCAGGTCTGTTGCCGGCCAATCGTATTTCAGATCGAGGTTGACCATGAAGGCGGCCTTTCCGGTATTCGCCTGCGGCGCGACGATGACTGACTATAAACCTATTCCCTGCACTGAGTATGACGTCTACGAAATCGCGATTATGCACGGCTGCAAGCTGCGCCTTACCTGGCGCGAAGCGAATGTAATTTATTGGCAAATAGTTAAGCCCCTGGATCTAGAAACGCGCAATGGCGAAGAATTTCTTATCTTTCGCGCCATGGGTGGAAAAACCTTCAGCACCCGCTTAGACCATATCCGTAAAATAGAACCAGCCTGAACTTAGGGAAGCTCTGAAAAAATCATCCCTGACATTTTTCAGAGACGAAAAACGAAAAGTGGCCGCTCTTGCGCATCCTTGCGCTCGCGGCATTCATGCATCCATGCACAGCATGATTTTCGTTTTTCTTCATTTTTCAATTACTTATGTAATTGAAAAATCTGTCGGGAACAGATTTTCGCGTCAGCCCCGCAGGGGTGAGGCGCAGGGAGGCGCCGAGCAAAAATGGCGGCACATTCCTGTGCCGCAGGAACCTCTGACTTAATCAGAGGTTCCTTAGCCTTCCCGGAGCCATTTACTGGGAAATCCGTTTCTCTAGCCTATACTCAATACACGCACTGGCAAATTTTCTGAGGGGGTATCATGGCTATCGGCAGTTTTATTGTCTGGGGCGGCATTGCCGTCGCCGTCCTTTATTTCATTATGATCTACAACAACCTGGTGCGCCTGAAGAACAACGTGTCACAGGCCTGGTCGAACATCGACGTACTGCTAAAACAACGGCACGACGAACTGCCGAAGCTCATTGAAACCTGCAAACAATACATGGGCTATGAAAAAGACGTGCTGCAAAAAGTCACACAGGCGCGCGCGGCGGTGGCACAGGCGCGTGAGACAGGCAATGTCCGGGCGCTTGGCCCCGCCGAAACGCAGCTACGCACGACCATAGGCAATCTCTACGCGGTGGCGGAAAATTACCCTGAACTGCGCGCGAACGAAAGCTTTCAGAACTTGCAAAGCCGCATCTCGCAGCTCGAGGCGCAAATCGCCGACCGGCGCGAGTTTTATAACGACAGCGTGAACACCAATAATATCCGTATCGAGCAGTTTCCCGATACCATGATCGCGCGCATGCTGAATTTTGGCGCGCGCGAATTGCTTAAGTTCGACAAGGCCGAGCTCCAGGACGTCAACGTCAAGGCGCTGTTCAATAGTTAACGATGGCACAACCCGGTGCTTTCCATGCGCGGCTGATAGAATTTAGCCAATCGGTCCACAGCGCCGACCCGCTTGCCATCACCGGCGTGATCGCCGTGTTGGCGCTGGTCGCTGTGGTAGCGGCCTGGCGCGCACAGCGCAGCTTAAAAGAGGCCCGCCTGATTGAAGACACGCCTACCTCCAAGGCACGCTCCGCCGCGCAAGGCTATGTGGCGCTCGAAGGCGTCGGCAAGCAAATGGACGGCCCGCCGATCATTGCCCCGTTGTCGGGCACTTCTTGTGTTTGGTACCGCTATCTGATTGAAGAGCAGGTTACCACTTATAATAAGGGCCGGAACGAAACCCGTTGGGCGACGGTAGATAAAGGCGAAAGCACGGAAGTTTTTTGGCTGGAAGATGAAACCGGCCGGATTGCCGTTGATCCCGAAGGTGCCGAGGTCACGCCGAAACATAAAGAAGTTTGGCGTTCGCGCTCCGGCGCCTCGAGCTATTCCACTCTGCCCGGCTTTATCGCCAACTTTGTGTCTTCCAGCGCCAGCTCGAACCCGCATCGCTTTACCGAAGAACTTATACATAAAGGAGAAAGGATTTATGCGCTCGGGCTGCTCAAAAATGTCGGCAGCCATATTAATGCCCCGCTGCACGAGGAGATAGGCTTTTTATTAAACCAGTGGAAACAGGATCAAGCGGCGCTCAAGCGGCGCTTCGATCTTAATCAAGACGGCGAAATTGATGAAAAAGAATGGATGCTGGCGCGCGCCGAGGCGTACCGTGAGGTGACTAAAACGCAGCGGGAAGAACAGCAGCAATCCGTCGAGCCGATTAATCTGCTGGGGCCAACCCATGACCCGGGGCGCCCCTATTTACTATCGGCATTTCCCGAAGAGGGCTTGATTAAACACTACCGGCGCTATGCAGTGCTATACCTTGCGCTGTTTTTTACCGTAGGCAGCGCGGCTATATGGTTTTTTAATACTCGCTTCGGCGGCTGAGGAACTATTAAGATACTGAAAAAGTCCGTCCAGGACTTTTTGCGTCCTTAGCTCCGTATGCGGTACATCCCTGTACCACTTCTCAGTCACGTAAAGCAAAAAGTGTGATTTTTGACTCGCGCCTTCCTGGCGCTCGCCCTACGGGCGTGCTGCGCACGCCAAATTTCGCTCCCGGCGAAATTTTGCTTTGCTCCATTTCTCAAACACTCACGTGTTTGAGAAATGATGCGGCACATCCTTATGGCGCCTAACAGGCTGCTGAAAACAAGTTTTTCAGCAGCCTGTTATTTTTCAGCCCGGAAAATCAAATCGTAGACGGCATGGCCCAGCCTGCGCCCGCGGCGTTCAAACTTAGTTAAAAGCCGGTAATCCGGCCGCGGTGCGTACCGGCCCGGCCCGGCGGTATTCTCGAACCCTTCCGCTTGCGACAACACTTGCAGTATATGGCGGGCGTAATCCTCCCAGTCGGTCGCGATATGAAAGCAGCCACCCGGTTTCAACTTTTGCCGCAGCAGCCGGGCAAAGTCGGCCTGCACTAAACGGCGTTTATGATGACGCGTTTTAGGCCATGGATCGGGAAAGAACAGATACACGGCGTCGACGGACGCGTCCGGGATACGCTCCTGCAAAACCGGCTTGGCGTCATCGCAGATCAGGCGCACGTTGGGCAGCCTTTGCCGTTCTAACCGCTGCAGCAAATTCCCGATGCCCGGCCGGTGAACTTCGATGCCGAGATAATTATTTTGCGGGAAAGCGGCCGCCATCGCGCTCAATGCCTCACCGTTGCCAAAACCGATTTCCAGCATTACCGGCGCAGGGCGGCCAAACGCGGCGGCAAAATCAATGGGGGAAACAGTCTCAATGCCGTAATGCGGCCATAATTCCATAAGCGCGCGCCGCTGCGCTTTGGTCATGCGGCCTTCGCGCCGCACGAAACTACGGATGGTTCGAAGATTTAAACTGGTTTCGATCATGCCGCAACAGAGAACACGCAAAGTGCAGAAGGCTACTGCCCGGCGAGAAAGTTCACGGCCAAAAAATTATTTCTTCGCCCGGCCCGCGTTAGAAGAACGCCCCGTCAATAGGTGATGACGCAGAGGCATAAGCCTTGCGCGGCATACGCCCGGCGAGAAACGCCTCGCGCCCGGCCTCGACCGCCTTTTTCATCGCCGACGCCATCAGCACCGGATTGCGTGCGGCGGCAATCGCGGTATTCATCAGTACGCCATCACAGCCCAATTCCATGGCGATCGCGGCATCCGAGGCGGTGCCGACACCGGCATCCACCAGAATCGGCACCTTGGCGTTCTCGATGATTAAATGGATATTGTAGGGGTTGCGGATACCGAGACCCGATCCGATCGGCGCGGCGAGCGGCATGACCGCGACACAACCCATTTCCTCCAGGCGTTTGGCGATGATTGGATCATCGGTGGTGTAAACCATCACCTTAAACCCTTCCCTAATTAATATTTCCGCCGCTTTGAGCGTCTCGGTGATATCGGGAAACAAGGTTTTCTCATCGCCCAATACTTCCAGTTTGACCAGTTCATGCCCATCCAACAGCTCGCGCGCCAGACGGCAAGTACGCACTGCGTCCTCCGCCGTGTAACAGCCGGCGGTGTTAGGCAAAATGGTGTAACGCTTTGGCGATAGCACATCCAATAAATTCGGCTCAGCCGGGTGTTGGCCGATATTGGTGCGGCGGATCGCCACCGTCACAATTTGCGCGCCGCTGGCTTCGATGGCTAAACCGGTCTCCGCTAAATCCTTATATTTGCCGGTGCCGACCAGCAAGCGCGAACGATAGCTGGTTCCGGCAACCACCAGCGCATTATCGGATTCAATCCCGGAATGTATTTTTTCCGCCGGCGCACTCATTAACCCCCTCCTATCGCGTTGACTACTTCGACGCGATCCTGGTCCTGCAACTGATATTCGGCATGCCGGCTGCGCGGCACAATCTCACGGTTAACTTCCACTGCTACGCGTTTTTCCGCCAGCCCCATTTCCCGTAGCAGCCGGACGATGGTAACGGCGTGGTCCACGTGTTTCGGCTCTCCGTTTAGTAGAATGTTCATAGCGTTACCCTTAAATCACTGCTAAAACAAGCGATTAAATAATTTTGATAACAAATTGTTATCAAAATTAAACACAAATTGCTCTTAATTGCTAGGCCCCTTTGCCGCGCATCCCGGTTAAGCGGACTGACCCATTCCGCTGCAATCGTGCGCCGTGCTACATTAGCACGAGCAGGGCTGCGCCGACGACCGAGGTATCGGTGCAGGCTGACGAATTGTTAACCGGCTCATTCTGAAAGGGGGAGTTATGTCTATTTCCATACTATCGACTCGAAGCGTGCGTGGCCGCGCTGTGGCTGCCTATCCGCTTGCGGCGTTGCTGCTCGCCGCCGGCGTTTCGTTGTTTACCTGGTCCGGCGCACACGCGCAGCAGCCGGCGCAACCGCAAGCGGCACCCCCGGCGATTCCGC
Source organism: Acidiferrobacterales bacterium (assembly GCA_035300145.1). Lineage (GTDB taxonomy): Bacteria > Pseudomonadota > Gammaproteobacteria > Acidiferrobacterales > DATGVQ01 > DATGVQ01. The sequence goes on from DATGVQ010000216.1 coordinate 60,629, forward strand.
CGACCTGGGCGCAGGGACGTTCGGCGGAGCAGGAGAGCTCTACGCTCGCACCGCATCCGCCGGGAATGACCGCCAAACCGGCCGCGGAAATCCCACTCGATAAGATCAAGCTGCCCAAAGGTTTTGAGATCAGCCTGTGGGCGGAAGGCGTGCCGAACGCGCGTTCGATGGCTGTAGGCAAAAAAGGCACGGTGTTCGTCGGCACGCGCTTCGTCGGCAACGTCTACGCGATCGTCGATAACGGCGGCAAGCGTGAAGTTAAGATCATCGCCAAGGGCCTGTATCGCCCGAACGGCGTGGTGTACAAGAACGGCGCGCTCTACGTCGCCGAGCTGTCGCGCATCATCCGTTTCGACGACATCGAAGAGCGGCTCGACAACCCGCCGCAACCGGTCGTGGTATTCGACGCGCTGCCGAAGGACGAGCCGCATGGCTGGAAGTTCATGCGGCTCGGCCCCGACGGCTGGCTCTACTTCCAAATCGGCGCGCCGGGCAATATCGTCATGCCGCCGTACACCCATGCGCAGATTGCACGCGTCAATCCCGATAGCGGTATCATGGAAACCGTGACACGAGGCGTGCGCAACAGCGTCGGCATGGACTTTCACCCTGTGACCAAGGAGCTATGGTTCACCAACAATGGCCGCGATTGGGTCAGCGATGACCTGCCCAACGATACCCTGCACCACGTGACGCACAAGGGTATGAATTTCGGGTATCCATTCTGTCATCAGGGCGACTTGCTCGATCCCGAGTTCGGCAAGGGCCGTTCGTGCAACGAGTTCGACCCGCCGGTGCTCAAGCTTGGCCCGCATGTCGCCGCACTCGGCATGCGCTTCTACACCGGCACGATGTTTCCGGCCGAATACAAGAACAATATCTTCATCGCCGAGCATGGCTCTTGGAATCGCACCAAGAAGACCGGCTATAACCTGAGCCGCGTCGTGCTCGACGATTCCGGCAAGGTCAAGAAGCTGGAGGCGTTCGCCGAGGGCTGGCTGCAGGGTGATGCGTTCTGGGGCCGTCTCGCTGATGTGCAGGTGATGCCCGACGGGGCGTTGCTGGTATCGGATGACACCGCGGGGGCCATATACCGCATCGCCTATAAGCGCTGACGATCGTCATAGTGAACCCCCCGCCGCGCAGCGCGGCGGGGGGGGTTGTCCGCATCGGGCGCGAATAACTATGGCGAAACCAGTTACGCAAAGCCTCATCGGGCGCAGCATACTCGGCGTCGGGCTGGTGTGGGCGTCGTGCACGGCGACGGCGGCAGCCGCCGCAGATGCCGCGGCGGGCGAGCGTAAAGCGGAAATCTGCATCGCCTGTCACGGGGCCGGCGGCAATTCGCCCACGCCAACGGTGCCATCGCTCGCCGCCCAGCCGCCGCTTTATATCTATTACCAGTTGTTGCAGTTCCGCGAAAAGCGGCGCAGCGACCCGCAGATGACCCCATTCGCCGCGAACCTGAGCGACCGCGACATGCAGGACCTTGCCGCCTATTTCGCGCAGCAGCCGGCACCACCGCCGGCGCCGCAAACGGACGTGGAAAAAAGCGCGGCGGGCAAGAGTGCCGCGGACCGCAACCATTGCGGATCATGCCACCTGCCCACTTATGCCGGGCAGAACCACATTCCGCGACTCGCCGGCCAGCAATACGATTATTTGCTCAAACAACTGCGCGGCTTCAAGACCGGCGCCCGGCCTGATATCGACGGCAACATGTCGAGTGCGGCACAGCCGCTGTCCGACGCGGACATTGAAAACCTGTCGCATTACCTTACCAGCTTCAAGTAAGTGCCGGCGCGGAATACGCCTACTAGGTTGTTGAAAAAGTCCATCCGTGGCCGTTTTCAACACGCGTGGGAAAAACTCTGGAACGATCTTTATCTTAAAAGGGCAGGGTGTCAAAAGCAGGTGAAAGGCCAGCGAGGCGTTTTGAAACAGATAAGGCCGCTTCTTGCTTTTCTTCCCGCAAGAAGGTTTTTAAGCTTCTAACAACCTGCTATATTGTTGCCGACACCAAAAACACTGCGCGGGTGTAGTTCAATGGTAGAACTTCAGCTTCCCAAGCTGATAACGTGGGTTCGATTCCCATCACCCGCTCCACTTTTTCTCCAGGAGCATGGGGCTTGAAAAAAATTGGCAAGGTTTTAGTGATTTCCCTGGGCATCTTAGTTCTCGCCCTCATTGCCATAGCCATCGCCCTGCCGTTCCTGATCGACCCCAACAATTATAAAAATCAGATTATCCAAGCGGTAAAACAACAGACCGGGCGCGATCTCAAAATCGGCGGCAAAATCGGCTGGTCGGTCTTTCCTTGGCTCGGGGTCGAGATGCATCGATTGGAGCTCAGCAATGCGCCCGGGTTCGGCAACCAACCGTTTGCCCGGGTTGAAACCGCCGGGGTTAAAGTCAAACTGCTGCCTCTCTTAAAAAAAGACGTGGTGGTGGACAAAGTTTTGCTCACGGGCTTAAACCTGAACTTAGCTAAAGACCAGACCGGAAAAACCAATTGGGACGATCTCATGGCGAAAAGCCCGGCCGCCACTCCCGCGCCACGCGAAGGCGCCGGCGCGCCGGCCATCAATGCCGTAAGTGTAGGCGGCGTCGATCTGCGCGCCGGGGAAATTAGCTGGAAAGATCAGACCAGCGGCGCCACCTACATTCTGCACAATGTGGAATTAAAATCCGGCGAACTCGTTCTGGCGAAACCGATGGATATCAAGCTTGCCTTGGATCTGGAAAGCACGGCACCGGCATTCCGCACCCATGTAGATCTTAAAACACGCGTCGCGGTCGATGTAGATAAACAAACTCTTGATGTTTCCGGTCTCGAATTGGCGGCGGCGGGGCTTAAGCTTAAGGCCGATGCAAAGGGCTCGCGCATCTCGTCGGCGCCGGCGTTCAGCGGCGATTTGGAGCTTGCGCCGTTCAGCCCGCGCGCCTTTCTGGAAAAACTAGGTCTCAAGCTCGACACCGCCGATAAAACCGCCCTCGGCCAGGCCACGCTTGCAACAAAGTTTGATGCTTCGGCGAAACATCTGCAACTTAAGAATTTTAACGCCAGCCTGGATGACAGCAAGCTGAATGGATCGTTGGAAATAGCGAACTTCGCGCCACCTTCCTACCGGTTTGATCTAATGCTGGATAACTTTGATCTCGATCGTTATCTGCCGCCTGCCGCGCCGGCCAAAACGCCCCCCGGCCAAGGTGCGGGCAAACCGCAACCGGCCACTGCGCCGATTCCGCTGGATGCGATCCGCAAATTGAACGCCGAGGGCAGTTTCCGGATCGGCAAATTCAAGGCGTTCGGGGTCCGCTCGAGCGACGTGCTTATCAGTCTCGCGGCCAAGGACGGCGCAATAAAACTTAACCCGACGCAGGCCAAGCTCTACGGCGGCGCCCATAAGGGCACCGCGAGTTATGACGCACGTCAGTCTAACCCAAGCCTGAATATCGAAGAACAGTTGACAGGGGTGCAACTCGGGCCCCTTCTAAAAGATGCGGACATATCTAACAGATTTAGTGGCATCGGCAATATCAGTGCAAAGCTCAACGGACGCGGAGGCGAAGTCAATAACATTAAAGCCTCGCTAAACGGCACAGCCGAATTCCTTATTAAGGATGGCACCTATGTTGGTATCGATCTCAAAAAATTCGCCGATCAGGCTAAGCTCGTAAAAAAAGAAGATGCGCTGAATAGTTTAAAAAAGATTACCCCGCAAAAAACTGATCAAACCAAATTCTCACAGCTACGTGCAAGCACGCAAATCAAAAATGGATTCGCTTATAGCGATGATCTCGCGATACAGATACCTGGTATTGTTGCGGTAACAGGAAAAGGCAATGCTGATTTGGCTAAGGAAGTGGTTGATTATGTGATTTATGTAGAAGATCTGCCGATCAAAGCACAAGGCCCGTTTAGCGACATTAAAT
>DATGVQ010000217.1:0-8007 GCA_035300145.1 Acidiferrobacterales bacterium
TTCGTCTCTGAAAAATTCGCCTGGAGCGAATTTTCGTGCTAACCCCGTTAGGGGTGAGGCGCAGGCGACCCACAGGGATGTGGGAAGGTAGGGCAACGCCGGGAGCAGTTGCCGGGAGGCGCCGAACAAAAATGTCAGGGATGACTTTTTCAGAGTTTCCTTAAGCATCCCCGTCAAACGGCGGGATGCGTTATTTTGGAGAACATGTATGTTAGTCGAGGTCAAAGTGCCCGCCCTATCCGAGTCCATTGCCGATGCCACTTTGTTGGCATGGCATAAGAGGGAGGGCGACTTCGTTAGCCGCGATGAAAATCTCATCGATATTGAAACCGATAAAGTCGTATTGGAGCTGCCGGCGCCGCAGGCCGGTGTTTTGGCGCGCGTGCTTAAGAAGGACGGTGACACGGTTTTGAGTAATGAAGTGATCGCGATGATCGACACCGAGGCCGCGCGTCCGGCGCAAAAAGAAGCGGCTAAGAAAGAAGCCACCCCGAAAGCGGCGGTTGTGAACGCAGCCGCTTCCCGCGAGAGAAGCGCCGGCGGTGGGGCGATCGCCCAAGGCCAAACGCCGGAGGCGCAGGCTGCATTAAGCCCGGCGGCGCGAAAGTTGGTCGAGGAACAAAAGCTGGACACGGCTGAAATCGCCGGCAGCGGCCGTGGCGGGCGCGTCACCAAGCAAGATGTCGTGTCCTATATGGATAAATCGGTAACGCCGTCGGCGCCAGTACAGGCGCCGGCGCCGGTCTCTACTACCGGTGGGCTCCGTCCCGAGCAACGCGTGCCGATGACGCGCTTGCGGACCCGTGTGGCCGAACGCATGGTGCAGGCGCAGCACACCGCCGCGATTCTGACTACGTTTAACGACGTCAACATGCAGCCGGTCATGGAGCTGCGCAATCGGTATAAAGACCAGTTTGAAAAAGAGTACAACATCAAATTGGGTTTCATGTCATTCTTCGTGAAGGCGGCGGTTTCCGCTTTGAAGAAGTTTCCCGTCGTTAATGCCTCGGTGGATGGAACCGACATTGTTTATCACGGCTATTTTGATATCGGCATTGCCATCAGCTCGCCGCGCGGGTTGATTGTGCCGATCGTGCGCGATTGCGATGCAAAATCGTTTGCCGAAATTGAAACCTCAATCGCGGAGTTCGGCCGCAAGGCGCGCGACGGGTTATTGTCGATGGAGGATTTAACCGGCGGCACGTTTACTATTACCAACGGCGGTATTTTCGGCTCCATGATGTCGACGCCGATTCTCAATCCACCGCAAAGCGCCATTTTAGGTATGCATAGGATTCAAGAGCGGCCCATCGTTGAGAGCGGGCAAATCGTGGCGCGTCCGATGATGTACCTGGCCTTGTCTTACGATCACCGCATTATTGATGGGCGCGAAGCGGTGCTGTTCTTAATCGAAATTAAACAAGCGCTGGAAGACCCTGCGCGCATGTTGTTACAGATGTGACCGCGGCACGGTAATAAAATAATGTAGGATTAGCATGGCAAAATCGTTTGACGTAGTAATTATCGGGGCCGGCCCCGCCGGTTATGTAGCGGCCATCCGCTGCGCGCAATTGGGGCTTAATACCGCTTGTGTCGATGAATGGAAAAACAGCGCCGGACAACCCAGTTTGGGCGGCACTTGTGTGAATGTCGGTTGCATTCCTTCCAAAGCGCTGCTGGACTCCTCAGAGAATTATGAACGGGTCGAGCACAAGTTTGCGGCACACGGGATCAAGGTGGATGGCGTGCACCTGGATGTCGGCACCATGCTGGCGCGCAAGGATAAAATTGTCCGAACCCTGACCTCCGGCGTTACCGGTTTATTTAAAAAAAATAAAATCACCTCGCTGCATGGCCATGGCCGTCTGGTGGGCGGGGGGGGCCCCTGGCAGATCGCAGTTTCCTCGCAAGAGAAAACCGAACAAATCGAGGCCAGGCATGTGATTATCGCCACCGGCTCGGTGCCGACGCCGCTGCCCCAGGCGCCGGTGGATAATGACCGCATCGTGGACAACAGCGGCGCGCTCGCGTTCCCGGAAGTGCCTAAACGCCTGGGCGTCATCGGCGCCGGCGTGATTGGCCTGGAATTAGGCAGCGTGTGGCGGCGGCTCGGCGCGCAAGTTACCGTCATCGAACGCATCCCGGATTTTCTGCCGGCGGTTGATGCCCAGGTCAGTAAAGAGGCGCTGCGCCTGTTCACCGCGCAGGGGCTTGATATCCATCTGGGCGCCAGCTTGACCTCCGTGAAGGTAGGCAAAAAACAAGTGAACTTGGAATATCAGGATAAGCAGGGTGAGCATAAACTCGAGGTCGACAAGCTCATTGTTGCCGTGGGCAGAAGCCCCTATACCGGCGACCTGGGCGCGGATAAGGTCGGCCTAAAACTGGATGCCAAGGGATTTATCCTGGTCGATCAGCATTGCCGCACCAATCTGCAAAATGTTTATGCCATCGGCGATGTCGTGCGCGGCCCGATGCTCGCCCATAAGGGCGAGGAAGAGGGCATCATGGCGGCGGAATTGATCGCCGGACAAGCCGGTCACGTTAATTACGAAACGGTTCCCTGGATCATCTATACCATGCCGGAAATCGCCTGGGTCGGTCAGACGGAAGAAGCGCTCAAGGCCGCGGGCATTGGATACAATAAAGGCACATTTCCTTTCTCGGCAAATGGCAGGGCGCAGGCTATCCATGAAACCGCCGGCTTTGCCAAAATATTGGCGCATGCCAATACGGATCGAATTTTGGGTGTGCATATTATTGGTCCGCTTGCCTCCGAGATGATTACCGAAGCGGTGGTGGCGATGGAATTTTCCGCCAGCGCCGAGGACCTCGCGCGCATCATCCATGCGCATCCGTCTTTATCGGAAGTGTTCCATGAAGCGGCGCTCGGCGTAGGAAAGCGCGCCATTCATATTTAAAATTTAAAGAAGAGTCCACACGCAGAGCTGTTGTTTAATTTACGGAAGTATACACTATAGAAAAGAGGCCGCTCTACCAAGGGTCTTGTTAACAGAAAGAAATGACGTGTCTCTTAGACAAATGCTTGTGACATAAAATGAGCCAGCAAGATAAATACATATTTAAGATTGAGGCTTACACACCAAAAACCTTTCCGATGTCGAGATTGGCGGAGTATCTGGCTCAATTCGCTGCATTGCTTGGTAATACTGATCGAGTTCATTTTGAAAAGCTCGATGAAGGAAGCACAAAAATTGTCACGGCTATTGAGCGAGAGGCTTTACCAAAAGTCGAGAGTAGGTTGGCTTTGTTAAAAAGTGACGACCCGCCGGAAGACGCGAAAAAAGCGGAAAAAGCCATTAATAAAATGCTGCAAGACGATAACGCGGTAGCAGAAATAATCAAAGGAACCGCTCAAATAATCAGGTTCCCCGGCCACGAAATTCCGAAACCCGAAAGGATTGGTCCATTTACTCAGCATACCGAAATAGAAGGAGTGCTCATTAGGATTGGCGGTAGGGATATAACTGCCCACGCCCAAACCCAAGACGTGGAAGGAAGAATATGGAATTGCATTGTTACTAGAGATCAAGCACGGCACATGGCTCAGCATCTTTTCGGGGCACCATTGAGGATATTTGGAGAAGGCCGTTGGGAGCGCGATGAGTTGGAACAATGGCAATTGATGAAATTTACAGTAAAAGACTTTGGCACATTGGATGATAGAAATTTACAAGAAGCCATTGAAGGATTGCGAAAAATAGAAGAGAGTAAATGGAGTAACGAGAACGATCCGATCGCGCTGCTAGAAAACATCAGAAAAGGGCCGGACGAGGTCCATTGATGGTCGTTTTTGACTCAAGCATCCTTTTACTATTAATACATCCAGATGCGAAGCCTCCAAATGATCCATCAACAGGAAAACCTTTGGAGCATGCAAAACAGAGGATTGAGTATTTAATCAAAACATTATCGGAAAGTAATTACGAGAATTCTTATACCTACACCAACACTTAGTGAAATTTTGGTGCGTACAGGACAAGCCACCTCTGAGTATCTAAATCTATTAAATAATACCTATCGTTTTAAGATCGCAGATTTTGACCAAAGGGCGGCAATTGAGGTTGCATTATTTACGGATCAACAAAGTAAGAAAAAGAAGTTGTCCGAAGCAGAGACGTATGCCAAGTTGAAATATGACCGCCAGATTGTGGCCATTGCTAAAGTAAATGGAGCCGATAGGATTTATTCTAACGACGACGGAATACATACGATGGCTAAATTACAGGGTATAGCAGTAACGCGCATTGAAGAACTCGATATCCCACCAGAAGAACCACAAAGAGAACTCGCCCTGCCGGAACCGAACGGTGAAAAAGAGTGAGCTAAAAGAAAAGACAATCCAAAGACGATAAACCAAGCAAATTAAGTCAACAGAACTCCGCCTAATGTAGCAGCTTCTACAGGTAAAGCTAAAGCTTCATCAAAAAAAGAAAAAGAATAAACGCGGTAAACAGATTCAACATATACTAACTAACCTGAACATTATTGGGTTTGCGAGGTATATAATTCCGTTTTTTTATCCCTCGCATATCTTCTAAAATTAGGATTAAGCACGGCCAGGATCAAAGCAATCTAATCAGTTACGGATGACCGGTATTTTGCCGATGCGCGCCTGCCAGGCCGCCGGGCCGGTGGTATGGATAGACTCTCCGTTGGCATCGACGGCGACCGTCGCCGGCAAATCCTCCACGATGAATTCATGGATTGCTTCCATACCTAAGTCTTCGAACGCGATCACGCGCGCGGAACGTATCGCCTTCGAGATCAGGTAAGCGGCGCCGCCGATGCCGATAAGATAGACCGCGCGGTGGCGTTTAATCGCCGCAATCGCTTGCGGGCCACGCTCGGCTTTACCGATCATGCCCAATAAGCCGGTCTTGCCCAGCATGGCATCGGTAAATTTATCCATGCGGGTTGATGTAGTGGGACCCGCCGGTCCGACCGCTTCGTCGCGCACGGCATTGACCGGGCCGACATAATAGATAAAGCGGTTTTTTAAATCGACGCCCGGCGGCAGGTTTTCGCCGTGCGCGAGCATATCGACGATGCGCTTATGCGCGGCATCGCGGCCGGTCAAAATCTTCCCGGTAAGCAACAAGGTTTCGCCCGGTTTCCAGCTTGCAATTTCATCGCGCGTGATCGTTTCAAGATTAACCTTTCGCGCCTGTGCCGACGCCTTCCAGGTAACTTGCGGCCAATCGCTGATATGGGGCACAGGAAGATGGGCAGGCCCGCTGCCATCGAGTGTGAAATACGCGTGACGCGTCGCGGCACAGTTGGGGATGATGGCGACCGGTTTCGAGACCGCATGCGAGGGGTAGTCCAGGATTTTGACATCGAGCACCGTGGTGAGACCGCCTAAGCCCTGCGCGCCGATGCCGAGCGCATTGACTTTTTCGTACAGCTCCAGACGCAATTCCTCCAAACCGGAGCGCGCGCCGCGCGCCTTTAATTCGTGGATATCGATCGGCTCCAATAACGCCTGCTTCGCCAGGATCATCGCCTTTTCCGCGCTGCCGCCGATGCCGATACCGAGGATCCCCGGCGGACACCAGCCGGCGCCCATGGTCGGCACGGTTTTCAGCACCCATTCAACAATATCGTCGCTGGGGTTAAGCATAGCGAACTTGGATTTATGTTCCGAACCACCGCCCTTGGCGGCGACATTGACTTCCACGGTATCGCCTAATACCAGCTCCATATGGATGACCGCGGGCGTGTTGTCTTTGGTATTGCTGCGCTTGCCGGCGGGATCGGCGACAATGGAGGCGCGCAAGGTGTTGTCGGGATCCGTATAGGCGCGCCGCACGCCTTCGTTGACCATGTCCGCGACGCTCATTTGCGCGTCCCAACGCACGTTCATGCCGATTTTCAAAAATACCACGACAATGCCGGTATCCTGACAAATCGGCCGGTGGCCTTCCGCGCACATACGCGAATTGGTAAGAATCTGCGCCATGGCATCGCGTGCCGCCGGCGATTCCTCCCGTTCATACGCCTGACCTAGCGCGCGAATAAAATCGGCGGGGTGATAATACGAAATAAATTGCAGGGCATCGGCGATGCTATGGATAAAATCGTTTTGCCGAATGACAGTCATTGAACGAGATCCAGCTTTAAAATTTAGAGTAGTGAACGAAAGCGCCTTTTATCACAGCAGGGCGAAATAAGCTATGATAACCCACTAATTCAGCCGGCCCTATTTATATTTTAGTCATGTTCGATTTGTTTATTAATACGTTTATTGTTTTATTCGTAGTTATCGACCCGATCGGTGTGGCGCCGATGTTTATCGCGCTGACGCACGGCGGCAGGGAAGAATACAAAAGGAAAATGGCGATCAAAGGCACGCTGATCGCCGCCGTCATTTTGATTCTTTTCGTCGGCGCCGGAAACAGTTTGCTGCACGTCCTCGGCATTAGTCTGGCCGCCTTTCGCATCGCCGGCGGCGCGCTGCTTTTTTTACTTGCGATCGATATGCTTTTCGCCCGGCATTCCGGTTTGCGCTCCACCACTCTCCGCGAACAGCAGGAGGCCGAGCATAAAAACGATATTTCGGTTTTTCCGCTTGCCATCCCCTTGATTGCCGGGCCGGGCGCACTGACCACGGTTTTGCTGATGCTGACGAATGGGCGCGAACAGCCTTTTATCATGGTAATCGTGCTGGGCGTATTGATTCTGGTGTTGTTGATCACCCTGGTAACCCTGCTGTTTGCCGTGCATATTCTGCGCTTTATCGGCGAGACCGGGGCGAATGTCATCAGCCGGGTGCTGGGCATAATTTTAACCGCGCTTGCCGTGCAATTTGTGCTGGACGGGGTCAGGACGCAGTTTTTCCAAGGTTGAGTTTAAAAGCGGAGGCGGTCTTGAATTTAGCCTCCACCGGCATTATTTATAAGGTTAAATTAACGGAGCCTATGTTATGGTAAAACGCATTTTTCTGTTTTTGGTAACCAACCTTGCGATCTTAGTCGTGCTCAGCATTTCGCTGCGCCTGCTGGGCATCGAGAGCATTTTTAATCAGCAAGGGTTGGATATGAGCGCCTTGCTGGTCTATGCCGCTGTGATCGGTATGGCCGGCTCCTTTATCTCGCTGGCGATTTCCAAATGGTCGGCAAAAATGCTGACCGGCGCGCAGGTGATCGAACGCCCGAGCAACCCCACCGAGATATGGCTGGTGGATACCATCAAGCGCCATGCCCAGCGTGTCGGCGTCGGCATGCCGGAAGTGGCGATTTACGACTCGCCCGATATGAACGCCTTTGCCACCGGCATGATGCGCAATAACGCCCTGGTCGCCGTCAGCACCGGTTTGCTGCAAGGCATGAATAAGGATGAAGTCGATGCGGTGCTGGGGCACGAAATTTCCCACGTAGCCAATGGCGACATGGTCACGCTCGCTCTTATTCAAGGTGTGGTCAATACGTTCGTCATCTTCCTCTCGCGCGTCATTGGCTATTTGGTGGATCGCACCGTCTTTAAAACCGAGCGCGAGGGACCGGGGCCCGCATTCTGGATTACCAGCATCGTCGCTCAGTTAGTGCTCAGCATTCTCGCCACCATGATTGTCCTGTGGTTCAGCCGCCGGCGCGAGTTCCGCGCGGACGCCGGCAGCGCCAAGCTTGTCGGCCCGGGCAAGATGATCGCGGCGCTCGAGCGCCTCAAAGCCAATGTCGAGCCGCCACGGCTGCCGGAACACATGAAAGCCTTCGGCATTGCCGGCGGCAGCGGCTTCACGCGTTTGTTCATGTCCCATCCGCCTTTGGACGAGCGCATCGCCGCCCTGCAGGCATGGCATTAATCCATGGTGACACCCGGCAACCCTCACGCGGAGATCGCCACTAATCCGGATCAAAAGACGGTTGCCGGCGTGGCCTACGGTTTATATGCCTTAGGCCTGTTTGGTTTTCTACTGCCCAGCATCGTCGCGGTCATTATCAACTATATTAAAGTCGACGACAGCTTGCCGCTGTATGCCAGCCA
>DATGVQ010000218.1:0-5594 GCA_035300145.1 Acidiferrobacterales bacterium
TATCGCGCCTAAGCCGCTGATCAGATTATAACGTTTCGCGATATAGCCATCCAATCCATCCGATATTCCGGCAATTAAAAAAACGATTAATGCCGGGAGATAATCTTGGCTCTTTAACAACAAAATCAGCACCGGCACAAGGGCAATGCGCGATACGGTAATCGCGTTCGGCAGATGGGAAATATTTTTCAAGCAGCTTGCTTCCAAAAAAATTATTCTTGTCGGTCGATGATTAATACAAAAGCGCGATTTGTGTGGATATCGCACGCTATGCGAGCACACCCTTTAAGTCAAGGTTTACACCGCATCGCGCTTTTTACGGACGCGCTGCGCGCCGGCTTAACTGCAATGATTGCGGGTCTCGCCCCGGTCGCTATCGGTATCCTCGGCAACCGCTCTCGGCCGCAACTCGCGCGATCGCCTGCGGCGCCACGCGCTCAGGCTGAAGCCGCCCTTCGTAGTCGTCCATCTTCTCGACCTACCTCAGTGGCATGAGGATTAGCGTGCTGGTGTTCGGATCCCGTTGCCTGACCTGACCAGGCTCGTACTCAAGTACTCGGCCGTTGCGAAGGATGACGTTGTAGTCCGCCCGGTCCCATGACCACCCGCTAATTAGACGATTTGTGTAGCGGAGGGCTTCGTACTCACCGCTACGTTGAAACCCGTCCGGATTTACAAGGACTCCAACTACTTCGTCTTTCGACATGCCTTCGCGAACGCTTTGCATGCGCTCGCCAGTTACGCATCCGATCAAGGCAGCCGACAAAGCGAGAACACAAACTAAGTCTTAGCATGGTGATTCCTCCAAGACGCCCAACCGTCCTAGCTCAGGGGCGCCCGCTTGCAGGCGCCCCCTAGAGCGCCGGCTTAGCCTTACCTGCCACTTCCGTAGTCCACCGCACGATCTCCTCGCGCGATGCGGAAGGTGAATTCAGATGGCTCGAATCTGGCTCGTAGAGTTTGTTAAGCGGGTTCTTAGGCAGGAGCGAGAAAAACTGGTCCTTCACTTTGCGCAAGCCTGGGTAGTCGCCCATTGGTGCAATAAACAAAATAGGAACGTGCGGGTTCATATTTTTGAATGCCGTCGTTTGATTCATTGCGCCATCCGGATCGAACCAACTGAAGTAAGCGGATGGGGTGGTGACAACTGGGTAGGTGCCCTTTGAGCCTTCGTAATCGCTAAACTCGGTCTTTTTATCGCCCTTCCCCTCGGTGATAAGCTTGCGCGCCAAATCGACGGACTCGCCCAGTTTTTCCCGGTAGGTGGGGTTGCCCACGTTCCCGCCCGGCGCGATGGCGATAATGCCATCCACTGCCTGCTTACCGCCGAAATAGATTGCGAACAGGCCGCCTTGGCTGAGTCCGGCGACAAACAACTTCTGCGCCCCTTTGCTGCGCAGCGTGTCGAGCGCGGATTCAACTTCCTTTACTGCGGCGCTAACGTTTATGTCGTATTCGCGTTTCCCGGACCAGGGCATTTCCAGGTTCGCGACGAGGTACCCCTTTTGCTCAAGCGACGATGCCAATTCGGTAACATGTTTCGTCGGCGATCCGCCTTTGCCATGCATGATTACAATGCCAATTTTTGATGGGGCTGTCTCAGCCGCCACTGTGAGCGGCAGGGTTGTACCGAAGACTGCAATGGCAATCGCAAGGGCAAGGGCGATGAATTGTTGATGTGTTCGAACCATGATCTTTCTCCGCGGGGCTAACTAAAACATAGACCCCAATAAAATACCTAAAATTTTATTGGGTTGATTTATAAACATGGCTGCATCGTAAACTTAACCTAAAGTCCAGGCAATAAAATCTACATCGGGCTTTTCGACGCGATTTAATACACCATAGACAGACTGCTAATCCACGGTACATTAATAGTAAAGAGGGTTGGGTTGGTTTTGCCCCGTAGGAGCTCGCCAAGCACCGGAGGGCGGCGAGGATCAGGCCCGCTGTTTTGCGGGGCGCGGTAGGGACCGCGCGTTGGCCGCAGCACAGGGATGTGCTGTCGGCCAACCCCCTTGCCGACCGAGGAGCGCAGGGAACCGCGCGCCTTTCGCGCGGCGAGCGACCGGGGAGCGTTTCTTTGGGTACTTTATTGTCGCGACAAGAAAGTACCTCGCCCGCGGGGCGAGACCCGCAATCATTGCAGTTAAGCCCGCGCGGCCGCTCTCGCGCATCCATGCGCTCCGCGGCATTCGTACATCCTGTACAGCACAGCTCGACCTTTTGAATTGCGATAGGTGAGGCCCTGGCCATAATAATGCTAAAATCACAATATTATGCGAAATTAACAATTATGACTGACAAAAACGTCCCGCGTCCCATCTTCCAACTCGAAACAAAACCATGGACAAAACCGCAAAACCCACACACAGCTACCGCGATGCCGGCGTCGATATTGACGCCGGGGACGCCTTGGTCGAAGCCATTAAACCGATTGCGCAACGCACCATGCGGCCGGGGGTGCTCGCCGGCTTAGGCGGGTTCGGCTCGCTGTTTCAAATTCCGCCGGGACAATATCAAGAGCCGGTGCTGGTGGCGGGCACCGACGGCGTCGGCACCAAGCTTAAGCTGGCCGTCGAGTTGGGCAAACACGACACTATCGGCATCGATCTTGTTGCGATGTGCGCCAACGATGTGGTTGTGCAAGGCGCCGAGCCTTTGTTTTTCCTTGATTACTTCGCCACCGGCCATCTCGATATCAGCACCGCCACTGCGGTAATTCACGGTATCGGCAAAGGCTGTGAACTCGCCGGCGCGGCCTTGGTAGGCGGAGAAACGGCGGAAATGCCGGGCATGTATGCCGCCGGGGAATACGATCTCGCCGGTTTTTGCGTCGGCATAGTGGAAAAATCCAAGATCATCGATGGAACCGCCGTTAAACCGGGCGATAGCCTGGTCGGTATTCTCTCCAGCGGTCCCCATTCTAACGGGTATTCCCTTATCCGTAAAATCATTGAAATCCAGCACGCCGATCTCAACCAGGCCTTTGCCGGGACCACCCTGGGCGCCAGCCTGCTTGCGCCAACTCGCATTTACGTTAAGCCGATTCTCAACCTCTTGCGCCAAATATCGGTCCACGCGCTCGCCCATATCACCGGCGGCGGCCTGCCCGGTAACGTCCCCCGGGTTTTGCCTGCGGGGACCCGCGCGGTGATCAACCGCCGCGCCTGGAGGCGTCCGGCGATTTTTGACTGGCTGCAAACTACAGGCAACGTCGTAGACGCCGAGATGTACCGCACCTTCAATTGCGGCATCGGCATGGTGTTGATGGTCGCTGCGCACGACGCGGACTCCGCGCTGCGCTTGCTTAAAGAAGCGGGCGAGACCGCGTGCATCATCGGCCATATCGAGGCCTATTCTGGAGACGAGCAGGTTGCTATTATCGAATGACTTCATCCCCGGCAGCGGTAGTGGTCTTAATTTCCGGACGCGGCACTAATCTACAGGCTATCCTCGATCAAACCGCCGCTCATCAGCTGCCGATAGAAATACGGGCGGTCATTAGCAATAATCCGAATGCCTTGGGATTGGAGCGCGCGCGTAACGCTCGATTGCCTACTCATATCGTCGATCACCGCGCATTTGCTTCGCGCGCGGACTTTGACAGCGCGTTGATGCAAGTTACCGATAACTACCGGCCGCAATTAGTTATTTTGGCGGGATTTATGCGTATTCTAGGCAAAGAATTCATTCGGCATTATCAGGGCCGTTTGATCAATATTCATCCTTCGCTGCTGCCGGAATTTCCCGGCCTCAATACCCACGCGCGCGCGTTGCGAAGCGGCGCCGTGCGGCATGGAGCAAGCGTGCATTTTGTAACCGATGTCGTCGACCGAGGACCGGTGATTCTGCAGGCGGTAGTGCCGGTAAAACCCGGCGACACAGTACAAACGCTGGCTGAACGCGTGCTCAAAGAAGAGCATCGCATTTACCCCTTAGCCATCCGCTGGCTGGCGGAAGGGCGCGTAAAATTACACGACGGCCGTATTTTCCTCGATGGAAAATACCAGGCTGAACCGATCCGGGAAAACTAAAATGAGACGTCTTCTTTATTTTTTATTTTTATTTTTTCCTTTCGCCTCTGCTACCGCCGGATTGCCGGATCAGATGGAGCTGGAATACAGCTTTAACTACGGGGAGCTGCCGATTGGCAAGGTGACAAAAAAATTGCTGCGGGGAAAAGACGGGCTTTATTATCACACCACCTGGACCCGGGCAAGCGGACTGGCGAGGGCGCTGACGAAGGCGGAATGGCTGGAGGAGGGATGGTTCAAGCTTGTTGGCCAGGATATCCAGCCGCAATCTTTCTCGGAGACCCGCAAAGGCGATAACAAGGCTTATTATCGCAATGCGGTTTTCGATTGGCCGAAGGCACGCTTGATTTTTAATAATGGGCAGCAATCCGCCCTGCCTCCCGGCAGCCAGGACCAGGGGAGTTTCTTGTATTTATTCATGCTGCGTTCTTTCGCTAATCTTGGCGCGCAGTCTATGCCTATCACTGACGGTGAAACTTTAAATTTTTATAAATTTATTTATGCCGGGAAAGAAATATTGGAAACACCTTTTGGCAAATTAGAAGCTGCGATCCTGCAACGGCTCCCATCCGAACCCGCGTCTGAACCATCCTGCCGGAATATAAACGGCCAAGATCCGGTCAATCTGCGAAAATGTATTGACCCGGCCGATGACTTCACGGTGTGGCTGCTTCCCGATAAGTATAATATTGCTGCGAAGGTTAGGAAGCGCAAGAACAATCAGAGCTTCACTCTCCTGCTTAAATCAGCCGGCGGATTTTAGAATCCCGCAATGACTTCGCGGCATGACCGAACCCGGCCTGATCAGAAAATTAATTGACCGGTTTGCCAATGACGGCTACGCCATCGCTGAGGATTTTTTGCCGGCCCGCCTGATCAATCGATTGCGCGCGGAGGAAAAGTCTTTATTCGCGCGCGGCCAGGGAAGCCAAGCGGCGATAGGCCGTGGAGCTATGCGGCAGGTCAACCCCGCCGTGCGCGGCGATGAAATCCTATGGCTCGATCCCAATCGGCTCTCGCCCGCGCAAAACTTGTACTGGCAAGCGATTGATCGTCTGCGCCTGCAGCTTAACCGTGAGTGCTTCTCAAGCCTGACCGACTATGAATGCCACTTTGCCCTATATCGCCCCGGCAGCACTTACCAGCGCCATCGTGACGTGTTCCAACAAAACCCCAACCGTTTAATCAGCTGCGTCTTGTATCTCAACGCTATCTGGAAACACGAACAGGGTGGAGAGCTTCGCTTATACCTACAGAAAGACGACGGCGAAATATCACTGGATATCCCGCCTGTCGGCGGCAGGTTGGTGATTCTTAACAGCCGCGAAATCGCGCACGAAGTCCTGCCCGCCCGCCGCTGCCGTTACAGCCTCACCGGATGGCTGAAGTCGAGATGATAAGCGGTAATAACCGCTTAAATATCTCCAAACCGCCGGGAAGAAGCTATACTCGAAAATATGCGAACTGCAGGCAAAATTCTTCCTATCACTACGTTGGCTTTTCTATGCGGATCGAGCAGTTGTCACTAAGCGGCAGCTTTTCTCTTTCACCTCTGGT
>DATGVQ010000219.1:0-12502 GCA_035300145.1 Acidiferrobacterales bacterium
CAACCGCAACGCATAATTAAAGAAAAACCCCGATCAATGTTGACCGGGGTTGCTCAAAAGAAATTTAGGCTCACTTTCCATAATTTTACATAATATACATTATACGAAACATGTAGCAAGACGCGCCGCCTTTGGTCCTCAGGCCTCGGGGTTTACGCCACGGCTCACGTCAACGGGTGTGTCACCGCAATAACCTTATTCACCCCTTAACTTCACCCCCTTACGCATAAGCTCTGGCATAAAAGTTGCTTACTAACTAATGTATACAAATAAGGACGTGGGGGTGACGCGTCTCACCTGCAAATTTTGACGCAATGTTCTTTTTGTAGGATAACTCACATGAATAGTATGAATGGTACTTATGATTTGACGCTTGTTCTGGCGTCATATGTAATTTCTGTGTTCGGTTCTTACACGGCGCTCCAGCTCGCGGGGCAAATTACTAATTTGCGCGATCCAGTTAATCGACTTTGGCTGTTAGCAGCGGCGGTCGCATTGGGCGGCGGCGGGATTTGGTCCATGCACTTCGTCGCGATGCTGGCTTACGTGATGCCGATGGCCGTCACCTATGACATCACGCTGACATTGCTTTCCCTGGTGGTCTCTGTAGCGGTGACCGGGGTCGGTTTTGCAATGGTATGCCGGAAACCAACCTTGTCTGTCTCCGCCTTACTTGGCGGCGGCCTCATTATGGGCGTCGGTGTAGGCGCGATGCATTACACCGGCATGGCCGCGATGCGCATAGAAGGAACCGCCCATCATGATCCCATGATCGTTGCGGTATCGATCGTAATCGCGATCATCGTCTCGACCGTCGCTTTATGGATCGCCTTCAACTTGCGCAAGGGCTGGCAGAAATTCATCAGCGCGTTCGTCATGGGCGCCGCGGTGTGTGGCATGCACTATACGGCCATGACCGGCTTTAGCTTCACCCATGTCGCAAGAACGGTGGACTATCTTGATTCTGTCCTTTTTACCCGTGACCTTGCCACCTATATCATCGTTGCAACGATCGGGGTGCTAAGCTTGTCATTAGTGGCGGTATTCACCAAAGAACTAAACGACGCCAGTAGGGTTTAACGAGCCCTTGGAGGACATCACCGGCCATGCCGGTGATGTCCCTTCTTGCCGATGTCCCCTCACCACCTTTGATTCCGGTCGTTTTCGGTATTGGCGCCGACACGGCTCAATATTGATGCCGCGAAACGCTCTGGGCCTATCTCCTGCCGGCGCTCGTCGTCGAGCGAACCATAGACGGGCGCCCTATCCATCGCAGGACACTGGTCATACAGCTTGACCTTCGCCGTATTAATGCCTGGAACCGGCGACAGATCCAGATATTGAGGGTTTCGACCAGCTCGTACAGGCGCCGCCTGATTTTTGCATTTCATTTAGGGAATCTACTATCGCGGCAGGTTTTGCCGGCACGCTTCCTGCCGTGTGGCACGAAAACTACGCGGCGGGCCTGCCACTCTGTGCGCTGGCACACATAGAGCGGGTTTCTCTCAGGTTTAGGCAGGTAACCACCCCCTTCGCCGGGGGCTTTGTGAGATAGCGCACAGAAGGGATACTCGATCTCTAGTATACTTAACACATTGGAGGAATGTCACTACCCAGTCCGGTAAATTGACAAACCATTAAAGTGCAACTCGAAATACAGCTTCCCTGTGATCAAACCGATGTTCGTTACCGGACAGACAGCGACATACGCAGAGGCTTGAATATGACGACGGAGAGTCTTATATGGATATAAACGATATGGACGATAATGTACTTCTCATCGAGGCAGATCACACGGATGCCAAGCTGATTCAAGCGGCACTCGCGGGCGCAAGAGACGGCCCCTTCGATATCGAATGGGTTAAGCACCTCTCCGACGGCCTAGAACGATTGAGCAAGAGAGAAATAAGAGTGGTCTTACTCAATCTATTTCTGCCCGATAGCCAGGGTATCGAAACGTTCGATAAGCTGTTCTTGGCCGCGCCCGACGTCCCGATCTTGGTCTTGAGCGGCTTGGACCAGGAAGACCTAGCCAAGCAAGCCGTACAGCGCGGCGCGCAAGATTATCTCTTAAAGGGTCACCTCGACCGCCACTCGTTGGCGCGCGCGCTACGTAACGTGATCGAGCGCAAGGCGGTAGAAGAAGCATTGTTCATCGAAAAGGAACGCGCCCAAGTCACGCTTAACTCCATCGGTGACGCCGTCATCAGCACCGACATCGCGGGCAACGTCACCTATCTCAATCTCGTCGCGGAACGCATGACCGGCTGGTCGCGGGACGAGGCGGCAGGCAGGCCGTTGTCCGAAGTGTTCAAAATCATCGACGGCGCGACACGCGAACCCGCTCGGAATCCCATGGAGTTAGCGGTGCAGCTAAACAAAACCGTGGGCCTAACCATGAACTGTATCCTTATCCGGCGCGACGGGTTTGAATCTGCCATCGAAGATTCCGCCGCCCCTATCCACGACCGCGGCGGGCATGTTACCGGCGCCGTGATGGTTTTTCACGATGTGAGCGAGGCGCGGGCGATGTCGCTCAAAATGTCGCATTTGGCGCAACACGACTCTCTCACCGACCTGCCCAACCGCATGCTGCTGAACGACCGGCTTACCCAGGCGATCGCGTTAGCCCGTCGTCACGGCAACCAACTCGCGGTGCTGTTTTTGGATTTGGATCGCTTCAAACACATCAACGACTCTCTGGGACATGCGATCGGCGACCAACTGCTGCAGTCGGTTGCAGAACGCTTGACGGCGTGTATACGCAGCTCGGACACCGTCAGCCGCCAGGGTGGGGATGAATTCGTGATACTGCTTTCAGAAGTCGAGCGCCCACAAAATGCGGCCCGCAGTGCGAAAAAGATGCTTACTGCGCTAACCGTGCCGTACACCATCGCCCAGCACGAGCTCCATGTCACCGCGAGCATTGGTATCAGCATCTACCCCGAGGGCGGTGTGGATGCGGATACCCTGATCAGGAGCGCGGACACCGCAATGTACAACGCCAAGGAAAAGGGGCGCAACAATTACCAGTTTTTCAAGCAGAACATGAACGTCCGGGCAATCGAGCGGCGATCCCCCGAAGGCAGCCTGCGCGGCGCCCTGGAGCGAAGGGAGTTTGTGTTGCATTACCAGCCGAAGATAAGTCTTGAGACAGGAGCGATTACCGGCGCCGAGGCGCTCATACGCTGGCTGCATCCAGAGCGAGGGCTCGTCCCCCCTGCGCAGTTCGTGTCCATCGCTGAAGACTGTGGCCTCATTGTGCCGATCGGCCAGTGGGCCCTACGCGAAGCATGCCTGCAAGCCCGGGCCTGGCAGGATGCAGGCCGGCCGATGTCGGTGGCGGTCAACATCTCCGCGGTAGAGTTCCAGAAAAAGGACTTTCTCGCAGGCGTTCGCGCTATCCTGAAGGATACACGCTTGGAGCCGCGCCATCTCGAGCTCGAACTGACCGAAAGTGTTCTCATGCAGGACGTCGAGTCCACTGCGTCCGTGCTCAAAGAGCTCAAACACATGGGAGTGAAGCTTGCGATCGATGACTTCGGCACCGGCTATTCCAGCTTAAGCTATCTGCGGCGGTTTCCGATCGACACCCTGAAAATCGACCAGTCGTTCGTGCACGACGTCACCACCGATCCAAACGATGCCACCATCGTGAGCGCAGTGATCAGCATGGGCAAAAGCCTCAAGCAACGGGTCGTCGCCGAGGGCGTGGAAACACAAGAACAGCTCGCATTCCTTCAGGCCCGACACTGTGGCGAGGGACAAGGCTACTTATTCAGCCGGGCGGTGGTTGCCGAGGAGTTCGCCAAGTTGCTTGGCGTCGGTATATCGGCAATCGTCCTCAATTGATGGTTGCGCTATTTGTGCTCGCGTCGGATAGCGCTTACACAACGTTTAAATGTCGGTCAGAAATGATTTCTTGTTGGGCAGTTTGCGCAATATATTGACTGCGATGCTCGTCACCTTGGCAAACAGCATTACCCGGCTCGCAACAGCAAGAAGTCGTGCAACCCGGTCGTAGCCCACGCGCTGCAGAGCGAGGCCGAACAGGATGGAACGAACGGGCAACGAAGTTGCTACCGCCATCCCCCCGTGCACCCAATCCAGGTTGCCGCCGATAACATGAAGCTCGTGCAGGATCTTCAGCCGATAAAGCGCTGAGCGTGCCTGTAGCAGTTCCTTGCGCAGGGCCAGTTGTTCGAGCGATTTAGTCATGGTGCCTCCGCAATACTTCCAGGTCGTTCTCGAACTCGTACAACGTGGCTGAGAACAGTGGTGAACTCTTGCGCAACTTGTTGCGGAGCTTCAGAAGTGCGACGCCACCAATACCGAGATAGAGCAACGTGACGCCGCCGATGGCAAGCAGCCGGTGCGTGTCCCAAAACAGCGCGACAATAAGAAACGCCACCAGCAGCAGGCCCAAGGCCAAGAAAAGCGCGGCCAGGAGCACGAGCATTTCCTTGCTGCGTTCTCTTTCCTCTTGCAGTTCGATGGCGATCAGCTCGGCACGGCTGCGGATGAGCGCGAGCAGAGTTGCGCCCAGCGCGCGCAGCGAACCGACGAATCCTGTGCCGTGAGGAAGCGGCTGCTCCGGATGGGTCAAAGGCTTAACGGCGGTTCAGCAGTAGGCCAATCACGACACCGAGGCCGGCGGCTACCCCAATGGTCTGCCAGGGGTGTTCGTGCACATATTCATCGGTCGTCCGTGCTGCGGCCTTGGTCTTTTCGACCGCGGCCTCTTCGAGGTGGTGCAGCCGCTCCTTGGTAACCTTCAGGTTTTGTTCCACCTTGGCACGCAGCGCGTTGGCCATGTCGCCGTCGTCGTTGGTCATTGATTTCAGCAATTGCTCGGCGTCGGTAACGACTCCGTTAAAATCCTCGAGGAGCTTTTCTTTCATCACTTTAGCAGTAGGTTGGGTCATGGTACTCTCCGTCATGGTTGGGAATCAGGTTTATCATCGTGTGTTCTCTATTGCACTATCGTTCAACGCCCGCGTCCGCACATCCCTAGCCAAATGCGGTGTCCGCACTCTCATACTACCCACTTCACCCGGGGCGCCGGGGACTTTGTGTGATGGCGTACAGGCGGCATGCTTGATCCTTATCCAATGGATGGCGGTGGTTGCCGAAGAGTTCGCCAAGTTACTTGGAATCGGTATATCGGCAATCGTCCTCAATTGACGGCTAGTCATCCGGTTTCGCATCCTTGATCGCATTCGGAGCATGAACCTTGGCTTCCACAATTTCTTGCAGGCAAAACATATTCCAAGGCCGGGTAGACGCCCGTTATTCTCCCAGCAATTCCGCGATCGGCTGCAGTTGCTCCACATGCTGCGACACTACTTTCGCGATGACGATGATCGGAATGCTGAGCAGCATGCCCCACACACCCCAGAGCCACCCCCAGAACAGCAGCGAGATAAACACGGCAGCCTTATGGATCTTCGCGATTTTCCCGGTCATCCAGGTGGTGACGAACGTGCCGACGACGGTGGCTATCGCTAGCGACGCCCCCGAGACTAACAGAGCCATTGAAAACGCATCGAACTGCATGAACGCCGCCATTCCCGTGGCGGCTGCGGTGACGCCTGGACCGACGTAAGGGATGATATGAAGCAACCCGGCGGCGACTGCCCATGCTCCCGCGTTTTCCAAGCCGATCCAGCGGAACGCGATCCAGGTGAGTAGCGCGACCAGCACGTTAGTTGTCAACAGCATGAACATATATTGCTGAATGGAGTTGTTGATGTCATCGAGGATGTGGACAGTGATCTTCTTTCGCGACAGCGATGGTCCCGACAGCCGTATCAGCTTGCGTTTAAAGGTGTCGCCGCCTAACAAGAGAAAGAAGACCAGGAAAGCCACCATGACCGCTTGACCGATAAATCCTAAGGCCCCCATGGAACCCGCCCACAGGAAGTTGCCAAACTTGAACGCGGGTGCATCGACGACGACGTGCGTCGCGGGCTGCTTGGGGGCCGATGGAATGCTGGCTGTCTGGCTGGTCGCCTTTTCCATTTCGCGCGCGACGGTTTGGACCTTCTGCATGTTAATAAGCTGGCCATCCCGCATGCTGGCGAGCCCTTCAGAGACCTTGCCCGCCGCTTCGGGCAACTGCTCGAGTATCGTCTGCATCGGCCCACGCAATGAGTAAGTCCCGAGTACAAGCGCGCACACAACACCCAGCATCACGGCGATGGTACCAACCACGCGCGGGATCTTAATCCGTTCCAACCACATGACGACGGGATTCAGGGTGTAAGCAAAGACGATCCCAAGCAACAGGGAGATGACAAAGCTCTGCGCCCACTCCAGCGCGAATACCAAGGCGACCGCGACCAGAATGCCAAACGCCAAGCGTCGCCCATGCAGCGGCACGCGGACGGTGGGCCAGGTACCGCGTCGCCGCGACGCTCGACGTCTTTCCCCTCCCCTCTCAATTTCCGTGGCAAGTGCGTCCTTGACCACCTTTAGCATCGTTTCCCGGTCTGCGGCGAAGCCGGCCGTCACAGCGCCTTCATCGATATGCTGGAGCGCTTGCTTGCGCAATGGTTTTATGTCCATAAGGACCTCCATGGATTTGTTGAAGAATGTTCACCTACGTCAGTGTGACGAAGACTTCTTGCGCGAGCTGTGCCGAAAGATACGCGCTGTCCACCCTCCCAGCGCTGCTCGGCGGAATGAAATGAAACGAAATGATCTGAGCTTACACCATCACCCCGGAATTTTGTGTCGGTCATAACCCTCCCTCGCGTCTGATGAACATTAACTTACGTTCCGTCATCTTGACCTCTTGCGCAGGGGGCCTTCGCTCGTAGTCGAGTGAAGCGTAGACGGGCGCTATATCGATCGCAGGGCATTGGTCATACGGCTCGATCTTCACCCTGTTAGTATCTGGAATAGTACGAAAGATCCAGATATTGATGGCCTCGAGCAGCTCGTACAAGCACCGCCTGATTTTTGCGTTTAGGTCAGGGATATTCTCAGGCGTGGACTCGGCCGCCACGTTGTTGTACGTGCCGATGAGACGAATTTTTCTTGTGTTCATGTCAGCCATAACCTATTTAGGCGTAGTCATTACCTCGATCTCGACGCGGCGGTCCAGGGCGCGGCCTTCCGCGGTCGCGTTATCGGCGACCGGTTCGCGCTCGCCTTTGCCTGTGGTGTGGATGCGGTTACCGTCGATGCCCCTGCTGATCAAAAAGGTCTTAACCGCCTCGGCGCGGCGCAGCGACAGATCCATGTTGTAGGTATCGCTGCCGGTGCTGTCGGTATGGCCGGTGGAGATGACGACCCTGTGGTTAGCCTCGAGCTTGGTGACCAGTCCGTTCAGCGTGTCCTGGCCTTTCGGTTTGATGACGGACTTGTCGAAGTCGAACAGCGTGTCGGCGGTCACAATGATTTTCTCGGCCACGGCTGCGGGCGCGGGCGCGCCAACAGCCACCGGTTCGGGCAAGGGCGCTGCCGCGCGCGGGGCCGGCTTGTTCCCGCCGAACATGTAGACCAATCCCACCGAGTAAACATATACATCACCATGGTTGCCGACGGCATCATTGATCCGGTAGCGTTCCCCCTCTCCGCGCAGCCCGAGGGATTTGGTGAGATCGTATTGAACCCCGATGCCGAGCTTGTAGTTTGTTTCCTTCTTGCTGGGGTTAGGATCGGTCACCGTGATTGCTCCGGTTCCGGTGAAAGAGTCTTTGGCTTCGGCATACTGCGCGCCTAGCCGCGCAAACGCGGAAAAATTATCAGAAAAAGGCAGAATACCGACTGCATCGAGATTCACGCCGCGGAGCTTGATTGTACCGGTCAATGTTCC
Source organism: Acidiferrobacterales bacterium (assembly GCA_035300145.1). Classification (GTDB taxonomy): domain Bacteria; phylum Pseudomonadota; class Gammaproteobacteria; order Acidiferrobacterales; family DATGVQ01; genus DATGVQ01. The sequence continues at coordinate 7,823 of DATGVQ010000219.1, forward strand.
CGCCGGTACCGTGGTCGCCGTAAAATTGAACTTCCCCAGATCGAAATAGCCTCCTTCAAGGGCAAAATTCGGGTTGAACTTGTACGCGCCAAAAAGTTTATAACCGGTGTCGCGTTCGTCCTCGGTGATTGAGCTAGTGGCAAAACCTGATCCCAACAGACCGCGGCTGATTCTGTCATCGTCGATTTTTGCGTTCGATTGGCCCGCGTTGGCCCCGACGTACCAGCCCGAATCAGCTGCCACTGCGAATTGGCTGCTCATTGCCGCGAATCCCACAAGGCCTAGTGTCCCCAATGTTTTTTGTAATTTCATAATTTTTCTCCTAAAGATAACTTAGTGCCACTAAGTGGCACTAAGCATCACTGTTGATATAACTTGTCCTGCCTTCTCGTTTGGTAGATTCTTTCCTGCTTGCAGGCCGAATACCTCATGCCTTACTGGCAACCAACAGGTGCGTTAGGATGACCCGGCACTGAAACGGTATTGGCGAGAAATGCAAACGTGCCAGCCCCTTCAGCCCCTGCCAACAATCGGCCACAAGACGTCGCGCCGACCTGCATCGAGATTGATGCAGAAGCTAGTATGTTGCCCTGGAATGTAGTGCCCGCGAGAAGAGTCGCTGAACTGCCCACGAACCACCAGACGTTGGACGCCTTGGCGCCGCCGGTCAGGAGAATCCTGCTACTGGTCGCCGTGTCGAGTGCAGAGGGTGCCTGGAAGACCCAGACAGCATCGGCGTTGCCCCCGGCGTCGAGAGTGAGATCCCCCGTTACACCAATCGTTGAGTTCGTGGCGGATATATAGGCGCCAGGGGGAAGAGTGGAGTTGAGGTTACAACCTATGCCCACGCCTGCGCCGCCAGCACTTCCTATAGTACCGCATCCCAGAATGGTAGCCCCTGGCCGACCAGCCGGCGAGATGCTGTTCCACTTAGCAAGCAAGACGGCCATGACAGCGTCCGCAGTGGTTGTGTCCGGATGGATTTGGGTAATTACCGTGTCCCCAGCATTGTGTGTTGGAACATTTAATGGGTTTCCTCCGCAAGGACCAAAATCATCTCCCGCACCAACTACAACAGCATTGCACGTCTGATTTGGATCCAGCACCACATTCCCGTTAATCTTGGTAGCACCGGTGTTGGTCATCCCGCCGGCTGACGCAATCCCGAACGGGGAGAGGATTCCAAGGACTGGCGATGGACCAGCTGGACCTGGGTCCCCGATAGCGGGCCCGGTATTTCCGCCTAAGATCTGTCCTTGTTCTGCACCACCTCCGCATCCGGCCACAAACGCGGCCAGTAGTAATGCCATAAACCACATCTTGTTAAGTGGTTTGGAATAGCTTTTAAATCTGTTCATGTGCTTCTCCTCGTTAATTTGACCCTGAAAGGCATCGGCGTAATCGACCGATCCCTTGCAGGTGAGGATCTTGATGTGCTGCACCAAGGTCTCGATGTTGAAATTCTTTCTTTACGACTATGGCAAACACTCAGCTGGTTTCTTCCAAGTCAAAATCAAATCGACCGAGGTCATCTATCGTTACGGCGATTATTCCACTCGCCCCCCAGGCACTCTGTACGTTTGCGTACATAAGACGAATATTTTTTGGGCGGCAGAGACAATCGGAGCTTGGTTAGGCGCGGGCCTTCCCCGCCCAAAAAAAAGGACCCGAATCGGGTCCTTGTTTTCTTTGCTGCGGACAACGACCGTATTCTGTTATCGTGTCTTTCCGCGATGGTTTCAAGTAAGTTTTTCATGCCCTCCGCGTATTGCGCATATCTTCGGAGCTGAAATTCGGCTTACGACCGGTGCCGCTCTCCATGATCCCGCTCATGATCCTTGTCGTGATCCCGGTCCTTATCCTTGTCGTGATTCTTGTTGTGATCATTATCCTTATCCTTGTCCTTGTCGTCATCTGCATCGCACTCGTGCTTCTGTGCCATGAGCGCGCAGCTGCCGTGGATGTTGGTGTCAGTCAGCGTCACTGCGGCGTTCGCCAAGGCTCGCCCGACCAAGCTTCCACGGGTAATGGTGATGGCCGCACCCGCGAGAATATTTCCTTGCAACGCCGAATCCGTCATTGTCGCAGCGTCGACGACCCGCCAAAACACGTTACACGCTTCCCCGCCGTTGGCCATGACTACCGAGAAGCCGGTGGCCGTGAGGGCTGCCCCGATTTTGAAAATCCAGATCCCGTTTGCGGGCCCGGCGAGCGTCAACTGGCCCGTCAACGTCGCCGCCGCGTCGAAACAGTAGACACCGGGCGGAAGCGTCACGTTCGCGAGGGTACCCGTCAAGGTCTGGGTACACTGCTTGAGCGCGAGCGCGGCAAACGCGCTGAGGAAGTCAGCGTGAGCGTTAATGGCGGCCTGGTCGTTTACGTGAGTCGTCCCCGTAATCGTGCACGCGGTCGAAGTGAACTCGGTGCCGGGGGAGACGCCTACGTCTCCGGTGACAACCGAGGTGGTACAGGTCACGGCCGTGCCACCGAGGACCGAGAAGCTCTGCGCCGTACCTAGTGATGGTGCGGTTTGAGCCAATGCCGCATGGAACGGGGCCGTGGAAAGGAACGCGGCGAATGAGGCCATGGCGGCAAGTCGCGCCGTAAGCCGGGGGAGCGTAAGTGCTCGAACAATTGCAATTGGATTTCTCATTGGTTGCTCCTAAATGTGAACGTTAAAGATTTGATGGTATAAACCGCGGTATGCCGAACAGTACCTGGTGTGAGAGGCTGGGGCTTCACGCCCCGGGCTGCTCGATTGCTCCCTTTTAAAGGGATCTTCCGTATTTCTTTATATAACTTGTCCTGCCTTCACATGACGTACAGGATGTACTCATGCGGCAAAGGACGGGATGTCCAAGCACAGCTACCGCCTGGCTTACGGAACTGTAACCGTAGTCGCATCAAGAACGACCGCACTCTGCGCCAGCAGCCTGCCGTTGATCGATGCGAGATTCCCAAACGTGACCCCTGTCTGACCCAGTATAATTCCCTCAAAGTGCGTGTTCGCTCCAATGGTCACAGCACCGGAGACCTGCCAGAAGATGTTCTGGGGCAGTGCACCACCGCTTAGGATAACCTTCGTAGCAGTGGCCATGTCGAGAGTTCCCGCTATCTGGAAGATCCAGACATCTGTTGCGCTGCCATTGAGAGTGAGATCCGTTGTTATTGTCACATTGGAACCCCAGGTATAGGTGCCAGGGACAAGCGTTTGACCGGCGACAGTTCCGCCTCCGAGATTCAAGTTGGGACCAACTCCTGCTGGTTTCCCGGCAGCGGCGGTGTACGCGGTTTGCATGTCGCCTACGGCTGTGGTTAGGTCAACAGAAGTAGTCCCTCCCACATTGTCGGCTGCGTATAATTTTCCGGGTGCGGCCACTTGAGCGGATGTGAAGAATGTATCCGTGGGTTCAGTTATTAATGACCATCCAGTTAAGAAAGTCCTGGCGGCTGGACTCAATCCAACATTCCCAGTTACTACGGATTTTGGAACGGTTGAGACACCTGTTTTTGCCAGAATCGCATAATTGCCGGCCATTCCAAGGGACACGCAGGCCGGCTCCTTGCAGGCTGCCCCCACTGGGCCTGCGCCTGCGCTTGCGCCACCAGCGCCACTACTGCCCCCATTGCTGTCACTTCCTCCGCATCCGGCCAAAAACACGGCCAGTAGTAATGCCATAAACGGCATCTTATTAAATAACTTGTTCATTTGTGTCTCCTCTTTATTTAACTCCGCAAGGTACTGGGTGTTAAACCGATCCCTTGTGGGCGCACGGCCCTAATGCCACTGCATCAAAGTCTTGGCGCTGACAGCGAACTCTCCTGTTGGTTTTCTCCAAATCAGAATTAAATCAACCGAGGTCATCCATCGTTACGGCAACTATCCTCTCTCGCCTTAAAGTGTTCTGTACTGTATCGGACATAATGCGGATAATTTTTTGCGAAGTATTCGGTGCGCTATCGCACATAAGGCGAAAAAAATCTACCAAACAGGTCGAACATCACTCATCAAACGAGAAGGAAAGGCAGATAATTTTTATTCTGAATCCATAGGGCACTTTGAAACCCGAGATGAAGCTTGCGGTGTCTTATGCCGTACACATTAATGAGAGATTTCCGGCAAAACCGTTAACCCAAAAAAAGCCCTGCGGCGCAGGGCTATCAAGGGGTTTGTCTTTAGCAGGTTGTTGAAAAAGTCCATCCGTGGCCTTTTTGACTCGGACCATACCTGGTCCCCGCCCTACGGGCGCTACCAGGTAGCGCCCACTCTCTCCGGAGAAATTGTCAACACGTCCCTATACCGCGACGGGCAGGGAGCCCAAGTGCCGTGCCCTACAGGGAAGTAGTAATGCCGCGGGAGGCAGGACGCCGGGAGCGGCTGGCAGCGCAGGGAGGCGCGAGAGCGGCCACCGCAGGGTAATGAAAAACGAGTTTTTCATCACCCTGCTAGTCCTCGACGGAAAAGAATAATTTTTTGGAAGCAGTTGCTTGAAGAATATTTCTCATCTACCGAACGCAATCACAGTATCACGCATCGCGCTTGTGCCGGTGCTGATTTTGTTGTTAAAGAGCCAAGATTATCTCCCGGCATTAATCGTTTTTTTAATTGCCGGAATATCGGATGGATTGGATGGCTATATCGCGAAACGTTATAATCTGATCAGCGGCTTAGGCGCGATA
>DATGVQ010000220.1:0-20823 GCA_035300145.1 Acidiferrobacterales bacterium
GGAATGTGTTCTTCTGCATGCATGCCGTGGCCTCGATTAATCTGAAATCCGATTTGACTGATAAACCCTATGTCCCGCATTATCTATAAACCTGTCCACTATGTCCCCGAACGGGTGTTCGCTATGTCCCCGGTCTATACACCCACCGGGAGAGGGTGGCCCGAAGGGCCAGGTGAGGGAGAGACCGCCCGGTTCAGGGGCACAATTCGTGGCAGCGGCGCGGCCAGGCGGTCTCTCCCGGAGAAATTGTCAACACGACAAATTCGCCGGGAGCGAATTTGGAACGCGCAGCGGCCCCGAAGGGGTGAGGCACAGGACGTGCCGAAACACAATTTCGCCGGGAGCAGTTGCCGGGATGCGTCAAGGAGAAATGGCGGTACATCCTTATACCGCACAGCAGCATGTTGAAAAAGGCGGTTTTCAACATGCTGCTAAAAACCGAATTCAGCGCCAATTAGCAACTGCAAGTTCGGCAGCCGGATTGTCGGGCCGCGCAATCAGACCGGTGGTCGTCAGCCTTACTTTGTAGTGCGCGTCATCGGCCATCGGCATATACGTGGCGCTGCCGTAAGTAATGTCCAACCAAGGCAGCCATCGCCCATAGCGCTGTGTTATATTCCAGAGATCCAAGCCGGTATCCTTGGCAAGCCCATACACACTGCGTGGCCGGTTTTGTTCTTGCTGCACATCCCGGTAGCGGCCGCTTAACCGCTCCAGGCGATAAAGAGGATCAAGCCCCAGCAGATTTGCGGCGCCATGCCATTTAACGACACGGGCATCCAATTGCCATTCGTCGCCTTGGAGCTGAAGGATCTGCAAGGCGCCGTTCGGCTCCATCAGTCTTACGCGGTAATGATGGTCAGCGGTCCGTTTGAACGCCAGCTCCCCCACGCTTTGCTCATACGTCAATCGCTGATAAGTGTAAAGATTGGCTAACAGCGCTACCGCGAGCATCGTCAGCGCAAGCAATCCCCCGCCGCTCACGCTTAAGCCGCTGCCGCTTAAGAATTTGCCACGGATCAGGCGGCGCAAGCCAATGACTAGGAAACTTGCGCCAGTGAGGGCTATGGTAGTAATCGCAACGATTAAAATGAAGTGGGATGTGAGTAAATTTTCCATATGCCTTATTTATCCGCGGAGTATTAAGGAAACTCTGAAAAAGTCCCTCCTGACATTTTGTTCGGCGCCTCCCGGCAACTGCTCCCGGCGTTGCCCTACCTTCCCACATCCCTGTGGGTCGCCTGCGCCTCACCCCTAACGGGGTTAGCACGATTGGACGCGCGCAAGCGCGCCCGAAGGGTGCAGTTGCCGGGATGCGCGAGAGCGGCCACCGCAGGGTGTTGAAAAACGAGTTTTTCAACACCCTGCTATGTCTGTAGACGCAGCGGGGATAAAAGGCAAGGCATGTCTGCTAACGGATAGCCGTGTCTTCGGTGCGGGTTTTCATCACAGTCCTAAATATACAGTCCTAAAATATCAACGTCTCGCTCGGTTCTTTAAGCTGAGTTCGTCAGAGGCGGGGAGATAAAGGGTAAAGGTTGCCCCATGCGCACCGCAGAATCCACTTGGATGCTGCCTTCATGGCGCTTAATAATGGAAGTTCGGGCTGGTTTGTATTCATGCGCATTAATTGCTTGAATGGGAAGGACAGGGCCCTTTTTGTCACACCTTGGCACCCACCGTGCTGTTCCTTTGGCCATATCGATTTTGTCATAGGCGACCCGGATACGGCAGGTGGTGAGCACTGCCTTGTTCTTAACAACGGCCTGAGATGAAGCAGATGTTAAGGATAAAGATTTAACCGGAGCGGGCTTTATGCGGAGCGAGGTGCTCCCCCCGTTTTTCCGGCGGCATTGGATGCAGGCCGAGCTTGGCGAATAATGCCTGATCCTTGTCAGTATCCGGATTAGGCGTGGTGAGCAGTTTTTCTCCATAGAAAATGGAATTCGCGCCGGCGAAGAAACACAGCGCCTGCAGAGATTCCGGCATCTCCTGGCGGCCGGCGGATAAACGCACCATGCTGCGCGATAAGCTGATGCGCGCGACCGCGATCGTGCGTACGAACTCGAACGGCTCCAGCGAAGGTACGTCCGCAAGCGGTGTGCCCGGGACGCGCACTAATAGATTGATCGGCACGCTTTCCGGTGGCGGATCGAGAGCGGCGAGTTGTGCGATGAGCCCCGCGCGACTGGCGCGCGATTCTCCCATGCCGACAATGCCGCCGCAACATACCTTAAGACCGGCCTTGCGCACTTGCTGCAAGCTGTCCAGTCGGTCTCGGTATTCGCGCGTATGAATGATCTGACCGTAAAATTCCGGCGCGGTGTCGAGATTATGGTTGTAATAATCGAGCCCCGCCGCCGCCAATTGCTCGGCCTGGCCTTCGCGCAACAGGCCTAATGTCGCGCAAGTCTCCAACCCGAGCGCGCGCACCGCTTTGACCATTTCTAATACTGGTTCCAAATCCTTTTGTTTCGGTCCGCGCCAGGCGGCGCCCATGCAAAAACGGGTGGCGCCCTGGGTCTTCGCCGTTTCAGCTGCCGCGATTACCGCCTCGATAGCCATGAGCGGCTCATTTTGTATCCCGGTATGGTAACGCGCCGCCTGCGGGCAATAAGCGCAATCCTCCGGGCAGCCGCCGGTTTTGATCGATAACAGCGTGCTCACTTGTACGGCATTGGGGTCGAAGTATTTGCGATACACGCTGTGCGCGCGGTATAGTAAGTCGTTAAACGGCAAAGCGAACAAGGCTTCGAGCTGGGCGACATTGTGCGTGGGCATGCTGTGCATCTTTAGGAAATTATATGCGCCAAATTAGGCGAAGCCTGAACACTTGTCAACTTTAAGACGGGCCCCGCGTTAACAGTCGGTTAACGCCCTATCCCTTGATATTCAAACCCGCTTGCCCGCATCTGCTTCGGGTCATATTGGTTGCGCCCATCAAAGATCACCGGCGCTTTCATGATTTTTCTCATTAAATCAAAATCAGGGAAACGGAATGGTTTCCATTCGGTAACTAATACCAACGCATCAACTCCTTTTAGGGCGTCGTACTGGTGTTCGGCTAATCGCAGTTTCCGGTCTTTAAACCAAGCGGAAGGCAGTTCCTGCTTGGCGGTGTTCATCGCCACCGGATCGTACGCCTGCACGTTGGCGCCGGCGGCGATGAGTTCTTGCAATAACACGACAGATGGCGCCTCGCGCATATCGTCGGTGCCGGGTTTAAAGGCGAGCCCCCACACGCCGAAGGTCAGGCCGGCAAGCTTATTACCATAATGCTGCGTAAGCTTTTTAAATAGCACATGTTTTTGTTCTTGATTGCGCGCCTCCACCGCCTGCAACACTTTCGGCTGAAAGTCGTGTTGCTCGGCCATATGAATAATAGCTTTGACGTCTTTCGGAAAGCAGGAGCCGCCGTAACCGCAGCCGGGATAAATAAAGCCGTAGCCGATGCGGGAATCGGAGCCGATGCCGTTGCGCACGTTTTCCACATCCACGCCCATGCGCTCGCAGAGATTGGCGATTTCATTCATAAAGGAAATCTTGGTGGCGAGCATGGCATTGGCGGCGTATTTGGTCATCTCTGCGTCCCGCACCCCCATAAACAAAATACGCTCATGGTTGCGCATGAAAGGCGCATAGAGTTCGCGCATCAGTTCGCGCGCCTTCTCGGTTTCACAACCGATGATGATACGGTCGGGACGCATGAAGTCGGCCACCGCATCGCCTTCCTTTAAGAATTCCGGATTGCTGACAACATCAAAGGGAATCCGGATGCCGCGCTTTTCCAGCGCCTGCTCGATTCTTGCGCGAACTTGTTCCGCGGTGCCGACCGGTACGGTTGATTTGTCGACGATTAAACCACAGTCATTCCAGTGCCGGCCAATTTCATCCGCCACAGCGAGCACATGTTGCAGGTCGGCGGAACCATCCCCAGTCGGCGGAGTGCCGACGGCAATGAAAAAGATATTGGCGTCGGCCATCGCTTGCGGTAAAGAAGTGGTGAACCGCAGGCGGCCTTGCTTGTGATTGGTGACCACAATCGATTCCAGGCCGGGTTCGTAGATCGGCAAAATGCCTTGATTGAGCCGGTCAATTTTGGCTGCGTCCTTATCTACGCAAGTGACGTTATTGCCCATCTCGGCAAAACACGCGCCGGTGACGAGACCGACATAGCCGGTCCCAATAATGGCTAGTTTCACGGACTATACCTTAATTTTTATCGAGAATTCCAAATGAAGTGTGCATATTCTACCTTGTTTACTCTGGTTTAGCAGGTTGTCGAAAAACCGCATTTTTCGACGACCTGCGGTGACCGCTCTCGCGCCTCCCGGCAACTTCCCTGTACGGCTGGGCATCCTGCCCGTCGCGCGGTGTAGGCGTAGCAGTTTTAGATTAAGCTGGAAGAACTATAGGCTTGGTGTTACATCGCGTCCGCCGCCGCACATATTTTCCCAGCGCATTTGGCAATAGGTGCAGCGCTCAGCGGTGGGATACACTTCGAGGCGCTCGGGTGGAATATCGCCGCCGCAATCGGCGCATTTACCGTAAGTCCCTTCCTTGATACGCTGCAACGCCGCTTCAACCTGGCTTAGCTCGGTCGTCCGCTTCTCCGCCGCGCTGATATTGAAATCGGAAAGCTGGATCGCCAAGGATTCATCGCCGGGATCGCGCACGCGCCCGGCCATATCAGAAAAATTTTTGTTATCGGGATCTACTCTATCAGCATGGATTTCCTGTATCAGCTGCTGGCGACGTTGTTCTAGGTGCTGTTTGATTTTCTGAATCTCGGCTGGCGTTAAACTGGGCATTTAGACTCTCCTTTTTCTAAATTAGGGTTTGTCCCGCGGGCGTCGCAGGAGTTCCCATAAAATATAGTCACAGACCGACCGTTTACAAATCCTAATGGTAACCGGCTTTGGCGGGCATCTTCGCTGAAAAAAACGATCGCCGGCTTGATCTGGGTCAAAATCGCTTGCTGCGCCTGGTGTAGACTCAATAGCTCTCTCCGCAACTAGTGGTTATAATTCCATAACATATGACCAAGCAAAAACCCGCTTTTATGCCATTGAACGTCGCGGTGCTGACGGTTTCCGATACCCGCACGCGCGCGAATGATACCTCCGGCGATACGATCACGGAGCGCCTGGAGACGGCCGGGCATAAAGTAGTGAAGCGCAACATATGTACTGACGACATCGATCGATTACGCGCGCAGTTTCAAGAATGGATCGCTGATACCGGTATCGACGCCATCATCGCCACCGGTGGCACTGGTGTGACCCGCCGTGACGTGACCCCGGAGGCAGTGCGGCCGCTCATCACAAAACCTATTGCCGGCTTCGGCGAGCTGTTCCGCATGCTGTCTTATGACGAAATCGGCACTTCCTCGTTGCAGTCGCGCGCGGAAGCGGGCATAGCCGACGATACTTTAGTTTTCTTATTGCCCGGTTCGCCCGGCGCCTGCAGGCTGGGCATGGAGAAGGTTATCCTGCCGCAGCTCGACGCCACCCACCGCCCCTGTAACCTGGCGGAGCTTTTACCGCGCATCCGCCATGAGTAAGCTAACCCATTTTAATACCGCCGGTGAGGCGCATATGGTGGATGTCGGCGCAAAACCGGTTAGTCAGCGCCAAGCGGTGGCGGAAGGCAAAATTTATCTGCGCGCCGAGACCCTGGAAATGATTGAACAAGGCGGCCATAAAAAAGGCGACGTGTTCGCGGTGGCGCGCATCGCCGGTATCATGGCGGCAAAAAAAACTGCTGAGCTTATCCCTTTATGTCATCCGCTTGCGCTGGACGCGATTGAGATCGAACTGCAGCCGGTAAGGGAGCCGCCTGCGGTTTATTGCCGCGCCACCGCGACTACTTCCAGCCGCACCGGCGTGGAAATGGAAGCATTAACCGCGGTGCAGATTACCCTCCTGACCGTTTATGACATGTGCAAGGCGGTCGATCGCGGCATGACCATGAGTGATATTGGTTTGGTGTCAAAAAAGGGAGGCAAATCAGGCGAGTGGAAGCGCTGTTAAATAAGAGAGGCTGTTTTTTAGTAGAGGAATAGCCGGCGCTGCTAAGCCTGGTTTTTGTTTCAGAAGGCAACATGCGCTGGTTAGGGGTGATCGGTTGCGGCCCGTTATTGACCGCCACTATCAGTTGACGCCCCGCCTACAGCTTGTTGGGGATTGAAACAAGTAAACAAGCAACACCGTCTGGCCACGGCAACTTGTGCTATTGCCGTGGTACCGGTGCGCCAATTTTTCTCCTGCCATTGGATTAATAAGAAGGTACAATTCCCTATGCCTTACATAATCGGTAATATTTCATTTTCATGATCGAACCCAAGCTGGGTCTGGCGGGACTTGTTTTTCGCGACCTATTTCAAATAAGAGGGTTGCAAAAACTGGATGAAGAGTTTCTTAAGCGGCTAAGCGGGCAAAATTGCGCGCTGTATCAAAGCCTGCTTGCTTATCGGCAAGGGACGCGCACATTTACTCCGCTTCAGGTCAGTGAACTGCTGCTTGCCTGCGCCCCTCTCCTGGAAGACTTGCTGGCGGAGCTATTCGATATTCAGGCTGAGTTGGAACAAACACGTCAGCGGACGCTATCGCATGACCCTGTTTTTGCCTTCAAAAAATTGTTTGTCCAGCGTCGCGCCAGACGGCGTCTGGCGGTGAAAGAAGAAATCGAAAGCTTCGCCGAGCTGGATAAATGGCTAAATAAAGCGCTAAAGGCGGCCAAGCTGGATATGCCTGACCGCGAATTGGCGGTGGCGCGCTTCGCCGGCGATTTACTGGGGGAACCGGAGGCGAATGCCGAGGGGATAGAGAAATTAACCCGCTGGTGTATACGCGCCCTCAACACACCCGAAGGCCAGGGGGCGGTTTATGGCTGGGCCAGCTTCCACCTGCCGCAGGGACTGGATTACAAGAATCTGGTGCCGATTAAATTAGTAAGGGGGGACAAAATCGGACGCGCTGAGGGCCCGGAAAGCATTCGCCGCTTGCGCGATGGCTTTAAATTAACCGATCAGGGCATGTCCCCACGCGCGGTGCAAAGCGAAGTGCACTACTGCATTTATTGCCATGATCACGACGGTGATTTTTGCTCAAAAGGATTTCCGCAGAAAAAGGCTGAGCCTGAACAAGGGCTCAAGGTGAATCCTTTGGGGACCGTCCTCACTGGTTGTCCGTTGGATGAAAAGATTTCGGAAATGCACACCCTCAAGCGCGACGGCCATACTATCGCCGCGCTCGCGGTCGCCATGGTGGACAATCCCATGGTGCCCGCCACCGGCCATCGCATTTGCAACGACTGCATGAAGGGATGCATTTATCAAAAACAAGAGCCGGTCAATATTCCGCAGATAGAAACGCGCGTATTGGTGGATGTGCTCGAGCTTCCGTGGGGCGTCGAGATTTACGATCTGCTGGTGCGCTGGAATCCCTTGCGCCCGCGGCAATGGCTGCCGAAACCCTATAACGGCCTGAAAATATTAATCGCCGGCATGGGACCGGCCGGCTTCACGCTGGCGCATCACTTATTGATGGAAGGGTTCGCCGTGGTCGGCATCGACGGGTTGAAGATCGAACCTCTATCTGAAACGCTGGTGCGTCAGGCGATCCGCAATTATTCTGATTTAGAAGAAGAGCTGGATGAGCGGGTGCTGTCCGGTTTCGGCGGGGTCGCCGAATACGGCATTACCGTGCGCTGGGATAAAAATTTCCTCAAGCTTATTCATCTGACCTTAGCCCGGCGGCCGTATTTCCAAGTGTTCGGCGGCGTGCGTTTGGGCGGCACCCTGACGTTGGAAGACGCCTGGGGGCTTGGTTTTGATCACGTCAGTATCGCCACCGGCACCGGGTTGCCGCGTGCGCTGCCGATCGGCAACAGCCTGGCGCGCGGCATGCGCCAAGCGGTGGATTTTTTGATGGCATTGCAATTAACCGGCGCCGCCAAGGCCAGTAGTCTGACTAATTTGCAGGTGCGCATGCCGGCGGTGATCATCGGCGGTGGGCTTACCGGCGTCGATACCGCCACCGAAGTGCAGGCGTATTACATCGCGCAGGTGGAAAAAATACTGATCCGCCATGAACGGCTTGCCAAGGTTTTCGGCGAGGCGCGCATACGCGAGCATTTGGATGAAGAATCCATCGGCATATTAAATGAATTCCTCGCCCACGGCCGCAAGGTGCGCGCGGAACGCAGGCGCGCGGCCGGAGTCTCCGCCGTGCCGGATTTCCAAACCCTGCTGCGTTCTTGGGGTGGCGTTACGATTGCCTATCGCCGCGCTATGAATGAATCCCCGGCGTATGTGCGCAATAACGAGGAAATCGCCAAGGCATTGGAAGAGGGGATCTATTACGCCGATGGCTTGGATCCGCAGGCCGCGCGCCTGGATGCATTCAGCCACGTCGAGGCGCTCGTATGCCGGCGCCAGGCGCGCGATACTGACGGAAAATGGCATCCTGGCGAGGAGGAAGTGGTGTTGCCCGCGCGCGCTATTTTTGTCGCCGCCGGCGTTACGCCTAACACCATCTATGAACGCGAGTATCCCGGCACTTTTAAAATGCAAGACACCCACTTCCAGCCGCATCAAGAAAGGGGCGAATCGCTGCAGCCAATAGATGTGGTTGAACATTGCAAAATCGAAGATTTCGGCGCCTTCACCTCTTATCAAAAAAATGATCATCGGGTAACTTTTGTCGGCGATACGCATCCGGTATTTCATGGCAGCGTGGTTAAGGCGATCGCTTCGGGCCTGCGCACGTATCCCCGAATTCTCCGGACGTTAGGCGCGAAGATTTCCGCCATTGGCGATGTCCGTGAATATGCGGCATTTCGTGCGCGAATGGAGGATTTGTTACAACCCAAAGTGGAGATGGTTAAGCGGCACAGTCCGACAGTAGTGGAAATACAAGTACGTGCGCCGATGGCGGCAAAGAATTTCCGCCCAGGCCAGTTTTTCCGGCTACAGAATTTCGAGCGCCAGGCGCAAATGCTGGAAGGCACGCGCTTGCAAACCGAGGCGCTGGCGCTGACGGGGGCGGGTGTCGATCGAGAAAGCGGTTGCATTTCTCTAATGATATTGGAGGTCGGCGCCAGTTCGCGGCTATGTGCTACTTTGCAGAGTGGCGATCCGATTGTACTGATGGGACCGACCGGGATGGCGACAGAAATTCCTAATGGAAAGACGATTATGCTGGTCGGCGGCAGGCGCGGCGCGGCGATGGCGCGCGCACTCGGGCCCGCCTTGCGCAGCGCCGGTAACCGTCTCTTATATTTCGCCGGTTTTCAAACCGCAGATGAGGTTTATTGCCAAGATGACCTGGAGCGGGCGGCGGATGTGATTGTCTGGTGCACCGCGGGCGGTGAGCCGGTATCGGCGCGCCGTCCTCAGGATGGTTCGTTTACCGGAGAATTCATGCAGATCATGCGGCGTTATGCCGCCGGCGAATTAAATCACAGCAAGCCGCCTATTCCATTGCAGGAGGTCGATCGCGTATTGGTGGTCGGCAGTAACCGTTTGATGCGCATGATGCAACAGGCGCGCCACGGCGCACTGCGCGAATATTTTACCAAATCGCCCGAAGCGATCGCCTCTATTGGCAGTCCGATGCAGTGTATGTTAAAGGGGGTCTGCTCCCAGTGCTTGCAATGGCATGTGGATCCAACGACAGGAAAAAGGACGCGCGCGGTATTTTCGTGTTCCTGGCAAGATCAGCCGCTGGATTGGATTGATTTGGATAATCTCGATGCGCGCTTGAATCAAAACCGGCTACAAGAACAGTTAACCAATTTGTGGTTAGACTATTTGTTTGCCCACAATGACGTCGCCCGGGTTTAAGCTCCGGGTTGTCATTCATTACCTAAGCAAAACTCACCCTTCATTCCCCTTTTTTTCTTTAAATCCGATCGTGAGTATTTTTTCCAATATAGCTTGACATACACAATTTAATGGGTCTAACCTTAACTATAACCACAACATATAGTGATTAACCTTTAGAGGCATCTGATATAAAGAAGATAAGATTATTTGACGGCAGCAAAGAAAGCGATGCGCCACCGCCTAAATGGCGGGCTTTCGCCAGCGTAAGCGGTTTGGCGATGAAGACCCGCGACAGGTTCTCTACCCTCCGCCCCCCACAGGGGCATTTGCCAACGGGACCGGATGCATACCTCCGGTCCCGTGTTTTTTATAGAACACTTGTCGCTGCGCCTTTCACGATTACCAATCGTCCACCACGACTCGGTAATTTTTTAAATGAAACACAATGCTCGAGCAAGTCAGGATTACTTTTGTGTGCTCATGAATCGCGAAGGGTCAGTGAAAAATTTTTATGAAAATTGTTTTTACGTGCTACTCTGATTTTTTATACAACATGTTGACTGTGATTAATATCGCGATGTATCAGGATTTATCTGTAAAAAGTGAATGGCATGCTTAACTAAGTATTCAATGAAGGTTAGTCGCAAAATTCAGGAACAATTGATGTGAAGTTTTAATTGATGAAATGATGAGAGTAAAAATACTAGGATGAGGTATGAACATGATGAATAAAAAGTTTGCAAAATTTACATGCGCTCATTACAGTAACTACTCTGATCGTCGAAAAATAAGCTAAATGTGGATTAAAATAGCTTATAATGAATAAAGGTTAAACGATAAATTGGATCAGTTGCGTAATTTAAATAATGATAAATGCTGGCAGAACAGGGCTGCCATTACTGCTTTTTTCCCCGTATTCGAATGTTGCATTCTTGGCGGACGTCTTAAACAGACGGCCGGCGATTTTTTTGTTTTTCAAAGAATGCGGCATTCATTTGGAGACCATCGTCTCTTGTTTGAGAGTTAATTCTCTAACCACAACCAAAGGAGTAAATCATGGCGACAAAGAAGAAGGCTGCAAAAAAGAAATCCTCGAAAAAGAAATCCATGAAGAAGGGTTCAAAGAAAAAAACTAAAAAAAAAGCAGCTAAGAAAAAAAGATAACACGCTTTGGCGGGGGTTAGTCCGGATGTTTGCGAGGTAAGATTGCCGTCTTGGATAAGAGTCAGGGAGTAATACTATATGGATTATAAACCCGCACTGCAAACGAGCTGGTAGCATGCACTGATTAGAAAGTGTAGTGCTGCCAGCTTTTTGTTTTTTTAACTCACCCTTCGTTAAGCATTTTTAGGCGTTCCGGGGTGCCTACATCACTCCAACGGCCGGTATAATGTTCCCCGCTCACCATCCCGCGCGCCATCGCGTTACGCAATAAAGGGGCGAGGGGAAATTTCCCGCTGTTACAATCGTTGAATAGCGCATGCGCGTAAACCCCAATACCGCTAAACGTCAATTTAGGCGCGCCTTCAGCGGCCACTTGCGCGCCCCGTAAACAAAAATCTCCATTCAGATGATACGGAGGGTTGTCTACTAAGACGAGATGCGCGAGTCCCGAAAGACGTCGCGGCAGGCGTGCGAAAGGATAATCGGTCCAGATATCGCCGTTTATCACCGTAAACGGGTCGGTGTCTAACAAGGGTAAAGCGGCGAAAATACCGCCGCCGGTTTCCAGGCTGCCTTTGCTTTCATCCGAATAAACAATATTGACACCGAACTGACTACCATTGCCAAGCTGTGCCCCGATTTGCTCGCCGAGATGGGCGTAGTTAATGACGATGTTGTACAGTTTTGCTTGCGCCAGCGCCACGATGAGATGTTCGATGAGGCTTAGTTTGCCGACACGTAATAATGGCTTGGGTGTCGCGTCGGTCAAGGGGCGCATACGTATGCCGCGGCCGGCGGCCAATATCATGACTTTCAAATCATTGCCTCCGGAATTTTTAATTGGCGCAGCAGCGTATACAAAGGCAATAAATCGGCATGGTGCTGGCTGACTTGCATTATATAGCTGAGTGTGCGGGGAATATCGTTTAGGTAATCGGGTTTTCCGTCGCGGTGATGCAAGCGCGCGAAAATGCCTATCGCCTTCAGGTGCCGTTGCACACCCATACGCTCGAACCATTGTAAGAACAAACCGGCATCCTCCCCGACCGGTAACGCCGATTGCAGTGCGAGGGTGCGGTAATGCCTGACCCAATCTTCGACGCGGCTTTGCGGCCAGTCGATATAACAGTCTCGCAGCAGCGAGACCAGATCATAAGTGACCGGCCCGCGCACCGCGTCTTGGAAGTCCAGGATTCCCGGGTTATTTAATTCAGTCAGCATTAGATTGCGCGAGTGATAGTCGCGATGCACCCAAACCTGGGGTTGAGTTAAAGCAGAACGGATCAATCCTTCGAAAATACCCTCAAGGATGGTATGCTGTTTCTCGGTTAAGTTCAGGCGCAGATGTTTGCCTAAATACCATTCCCGGAAGAGTTCCATTTCCCGCCCGAGCAATACCTGATCATACTCCGGGAGAAATGCGCTATCTTGAAAAATCCCGGTTTGCAAGGTAACTAATGCGCGTAAGGCATCGCCATACATGCGGTCGGCGGTTATTTCGTTCAAATGGTGCAGGTATAAGCGTTTACCCAGATCGCTGATAAGAAGAAAACCTTGCTGCAGGTCATAGTGCCGTATTTCCGGCACATTTAATCCCAATGCATATAGACGACGGGCAATTTCTATGTAAGGGCGCACGTCTTCTTTTTCCGGCGGCGCGTCCATGACAATATGCGTCCGATCATGCATAGTGACGCGAAAGTAGCGCCTGAAACTGGCGTCCGCCGAAGCCGGATGAATTTCATAATTTGCGTTAAGAATCCCCTGCAGCCATTTTTTGAGCGCTTCGAATCTATAATCCAATACCACTTCCCCCTATTTTCATGAATATAATAGGCATCTCTTTGAGTATCGATTCTATGCGATTTCGGGTAGCACACAAAAATAAATATTCATGTCCCGCCTAATACGATTTTTCGCCCGGCTCACGATTTTATGCATCTTAATTGTGCCGGCCCTCCTCCGGGCGGATGAAATTGCCGCCTGCCCGGAGGTGAAACCCAGAAAACCGCTCTCCTCTTTAGCTCAAAGTAAGCCAGGGGATCAATCCATCCGTATTCGCGCCGATCAGGCGCAGCTCGATGCCGCAGGAATGAATATCTTTTCCGGTAATGCCGAGCTGCGATACGACGATAAAACCATCCTGGCCGATAAGATTATTTATGACAAATCCAAAGATGAGTTCGAAGCGAGCGGCAATGTGCGGATGCAGGACGATGCCGGTGACGAATTCATCACACCATCGATACGCCTGGAGAAACAGATGGACGCCGGCTACGCCGACTCCGTCGTCTTCAGTTTAAGCGGCAATAGCGCGCGCGGTGATGCGAAAAAAATTCTTTTTGAGGGCCGAGAGCGTAGATTGATGGAAAACGCGCGCTATACTACTTGTCCTCCAGGTCAAGATGATTGGTTTATTATTGCACGAAATCTTCGTTTGGATTATGGACAAGAAGTCGGCATCGCCCGGGATGCAAAAATCGAATTCAAAGGTGTGCCGATTTTTTATTGGCCTTACCTCAGTTTCCCTATTTCCGATAAGCGAAAATCCGGTTTTTTAGCCCCGCAGTTTGGAAATAGCGGCAAATCCGGTTTTTTCTTCGCCGCCCCTTATTATCTCGATATTGCGCCTGATTTGGATGCCACCATCACGCCGCGGTCTCTTAGCAAACGTGGTTTGCAACTACAAAATGAGGCGCGTTATCTGGGGGAAGATTATACCGGCACAATCAATTATGAGATTCTATCGCACGATCGCATCTCTGGCAGCGATCGTTCGGCCGCGACATTTAAGCATCAGCAGACTTTCAGCCCTTATTGGTCCGGCAATATCGACGTGAGAACAGTTTCGGACAACGATTACTTCAATGATTTCGGCGGCAACCTTGCTATTGCAAGCCAGACCCAGCTGCCGCGAAGAGCGGAAGCGGATTATGGTGATTCAATCTGGAGAGTTACCACCAGGGCCTTTACTTATCAAACGATAGATAGCACCGTGCCGGCGACCGAACAGCCGTATAGTCGGTTACCGCAAGTATTATTTTCGGCCGATGTGCCCGGCAAATCCGGCAGCCGGTATTATCAATTGCAGGGCGAATTGGTGAAATTCGAGCGTGACGTGGGTGTTACCGGCACTCGCGCTGATCTTTATCCTAACGTCAGCCTGCCTTGGCGGAATGAATCCGGTTTTCTGATTCCTAAAGCCGGGGTTAGATATACCAGTTATGATTTGACCGGCACTAATGACGATCACCCGAGCCGCACCATAAGTATATTCAGCCTCGATAGCGGCTTGCAGTTTGAGCGCGCGGCGGGGAGCGATTTCACGCAAACTCTGGAGCCGCGCCTGTTTTACCTTTATGTCCCCTATCGAAATCAAGATCAGTTACCTAATTTTGACACCAGCGCCTCCGACTTTATTTTCTCCAATCTCTTCCGAGAAAACCGTTTTATCGGCGCGGATCGTGTCGGTGACGCCAATCAAGCCACGATAGCCGTGACATCGCGTTTGCTGGAAGCATCCGGCGTCGAGCGGTTGCGGGCAAGCGCCGGGGAAATCTTTTATTTCCGCGATCAAACGGTAAATCTGCCGGTGGAAACGACAAATAAAAAATCTTCGGATATCGTGGCGGAAACTTATGCACGCCTGACGGAAAATTGGTATGTACGCAACGGATTGCAGTGGGATACAGACAAGAAGGAAACCGAGCGCGGCAGCTTCTATCTGCAGTACCATCCCGCCAAAAATAAAATTATAAATTTCGGCCATCGCTACACGCGAAATGTACAGGAGCAGATCGATTTCTCTACCCAATGGCCGATAGGAAGTCATTGGTCCGCGATCGCCAGCAGCAGTTATTCCTTGCTGGATAATCGAAATTTAGAATCTTATTTTGGCTTTCAATATAATGCCTGTTGTTGGGCGGCGCGGGTTTATAACCATCGCCGGGTTGATCAGAATGGGGCGCAGACCAGTGTTTTAATGTATGAGCTGGAACTGACAGGATTGGCTAAACAAGGAGAGTCACCGGTGAGTCCGCTCCGCGTGGGTGCTTTTATATTCGATGAATAAACGTGACGATCTGGTTAGAAGCCTAGCCACCATGCGGTTAAGTGGCATTAGGTTTGGATATAATAAATTGCATTGGTAAAAACCATTGCTGTTATAATTTCGTATGCGCTTATCTCTATGCTTGTTTTTGCTGTTCAGCCTTAGCTCCGCTACCTATGCCGCCAACCATCCCAGAGGCGATACTTTTGGTGTTGACCGCATTTTGGTGGTGGTGAATGATGATGTCATTACTCAAAGCGAGCTTGACGCGCGCCTACCGGTGCTGAAAAAACAACTCACGACGCAACGCATCCTCCTGCCTGCCGATGACATTCTGCAGAAACAGCTTTTGGAACGCATGGTTTTAGAGCGCCTGCAAATGCAGCTTGCTTCCCAGGTCGGCATAAAGATCGGCGAAGATAAGGTCGATCGCGCGATGCAGAATCTTGCCCAGCAGAACCGCATGGACCTGAAGCAATTTACTGAGATGCTGATCCGGGAAGGCATGCCGTTGGAAAAGTTCCGTGAGCAATTGCGGGTTCAACTTACTATCCAGCAACTGTTAGAAAAGGAGATTAACAACAGTATTACTGTTTCCGACAGCGAGATTGAAAACTTTCTGACTTATCATGGTGACGCGAATATCGAATATAATGTATCTCATATTCTGATTTCGGTGCCGGAAAAATCCTCGCCTGAGATTATTCAAGCAACAAAGGACCGCGCCGGCAAACTACTGGAAAAGCTCAAACAAGGCGCAGGCTTTGAACAAGCCGCGATCGCCAACTCACAAGACCAAATGGCGCTGGAAGGCGGAAACCTGGGCTGGAGAAAACCAGGACAACTGCCCGCGTTGTTTGTAGCGACACTGGAAAAACTGCAACCCGGCCAGATTAGCGAACCGTTGCGTAGCGCCAGTGGCTTTCATATCTTAAAACTAAACGACAAGCGCGGCGGCAACCAACCTCATGCCGTCCCGCAAAGCCTCGTGCGCCATATATTAATCAAGCCGAACCAGCTGGTTTCCTTGACCGATGCAGAGAATAAAATCAAGCAACTCCGAGCACGCATCGAACATGGCGAGGATTTTGCTGCGCTTGCCAAGGCTAATTCCGACGACACCGGCTCGGCCGCCAATGGCGGCGAGCTTGGCTGGATTAATCCCGGTCAGACCGTGCCTGAATTTGAGCAAGCGGTAAATGCCTTGCAGCTAAATGAATTGAGTGGGCCGGTGCGTTCACCCTTCGGCGTCCATCTCATCCAACTGCTGGCGCGCCGGCAGCAGGACATCAGTAATGAACGCAATCAGGCCAGCGCCCGCGAACAAATCCATGCGCGCAAAGCGGAAGAGCGTTACCAGCAATGGCTGCGGCAGCTGCGCGACGAAGCCTTTGTCGAATTCCACACCGATAATGTGAACTGAATGTCCGTGATAAGAAGTTCCGCAAGCCACGCCTCGTCTTTGTTTCCGATCTTGGCAGTTACTCCTGGCGAGCCGGCGGGTATCGGCCCCGATTTAAGCCTCATGCTTATCCAGCAGTTGCGCCAGTCCGCTGGGAAGGAGAATTTCGTTTTGGTATTGATCGCCGACCCAGGGATGTTGCAGCAACGCGCCGCGGCGCTGGGCTTGTCAATAAATCTGCCCCGGTGGCAAGGCAGACGCATTTCCCCGGCAGAGAATGAACACCGGTTTTTTCTCTTGCCGGTAACAGTAAAAGCGCAAGTTATAGCTGGACGCCTGAATCCGGCAAACGCTTCTTATGTTCTTAAGGCGCTGGAGATTGCTGCGGAGGGCTGTGGGCGCGGCGAGTTCGATGCCTTGGTTACCGGCCCGGTCCATAAAGGCGTGATTAGTGACGCCGGCATTCCGTTTACCGGCCATACTGAATTCTTCGCCGAGCGGTCGGGCGTGCCGGTGGTGATGATGCTGGTCAGCGGAGATCTGCGTGTGGCGCTTGCCACCACCCATTTGCCGCTTGCTGAAGTGAGCCGGCAGATTACCCGAGCGCATTTAACCGGCGTGTTGCATATTCTGCATCACGAGCTAAAAGAAAAGATGGGCATCTCCCATCCCAACATGTTGGTATGCGGATTAAATCCGCATGCCGGCGAATCCGGTCATTTAGGCCGCGAAGAAATTGAAGTCATCACGCCGGTGATTGCCGAACTGCGCGCGCAGGGCATGCGCGTGCACGGGCCGGTGCCGGCGGATACCGCCTTCATTCCACAACAATTGGCGGGGGTGGATGTGGTGCTCGCCATGTACCATGATCAAGGTTTGCCGGTGCTCAAGCATCATGGTTTTGGCGAGGCGGTGAATGTTACCCTAGGCTTGCCTTTTATTCGCACCTCCGTTGACCACGGCACTGCGCTCGATTTAGCCGGCAGCGGGCGCGCCGAGATCGGCAGCTTGCGATCCGCCGTCGCCATGGCGCTTTCCATGATCCGTGCGCGACAGCTTTCGTGCTAATAGATGCTGAAAAAATCCATCCATGGCCTTTTTGACCCGGACCTTTCTTCGCTTTGCAGTCCCGGCTGCGCTCGAAAGCCGGTGTTCGCCTTCCATGGCGAACCCGCTCAGCGGGAGGAAGGTCCACCGGACCTTCCTCTTGATCCGCTTCGCCCCTGGTCCTCGCCCTACGGGCGCGCTAAAGCGCGTCCAATTTCTCTCTGGCGAAATTGTCAGCCCGCAAAGCAAAAAGCACGGTTTTTGCTTTGCTCCATTTTTCAAACATTTTCATGCTTGAAAAATGATGCGGCGCGTCCTGCGGCGCCCTAGCAGGTTGCTGAAAAAATGCCTTTTCAGCAACCTGCTAGAAAACGCTTCGGCCAGCATTTCCTGCACGATCCGCGGATCGTGCGGCGCATCATTGCCGCATTTGCCCCGCGCCCCGAAGATGCCGTTGTCGAGATCGGTCCGGGTCAAGGCGCGCTCACGCGCGAGCTTTTACCATTAGTGACGCGATTACACGTCATTGAGCTGGACCGCGATCTCGTTGGCCGGTTGCGAACTGACTATGCACCGGAATCAAAACTGATTATTCATGGCGCCGACGCGTTGAAATTCGATTTTTCTCAACTCGCCTCACCCGGAGCGAAACTTCGTATTATCGGCAATCTTCCCTACAATATTTCCACCCCGCTGCTGTTCCATTTGCTTGAGCAAGCCTCGATTATCCAAGACATGTTATTCATGCTGCAAAAAGAAGTCGTAGATCGTTTAAGCGCGGGACCGGGAGAAAAAGATTACGCCCGCTTATCGGTAATGATTCAGTCGCATTGTGAAGTGGAGAAACTTTTTACGGTGGGGCCAGGGGCATTCAGGCCTGCGCCCAAGGTCGATTCTGCAATCGTCCATTTGCATCCTTACCCAACTCCGCCGGTCAGCATCGCTGATCGGCAAGTATTTGCCGATATTGTCCGCACCGCGTTTGTACACCGGCGTAAGACCCTGCATAATAATTTAAAAGATCTGTTGCCGGATGAGCTGATATCAGCGGCAGGCATCGATCCCGCCCGCCGGGCGGAGACCTTGTCGCTGGCCGAGTTCGCCGCCTTGGGCAACACGCTTGCTCAACGCAAGAACGCATGAGTGTTTTAATCCGGATCGACTTGCAACGCTTCTAAAAAACGCGAGACGAGATTGTAGCCGGCAATGGTAGCAGTCAGTTCCACCACTTGACGTGGATTAAAATATTGACGCACAACCGCGAACACGGCATCGGGCACATGGATCTCTTTAGTCATGGAATCGGCATAGGCGAGCACCGCCCGTTGCGGTTCGTTGAACAAGCCGGAATTCTGCCAATTTTCAAGCGCATGGATTTGCTCCTGAGCGAGTCCTTCCTTTAACGCAAACGGGATATGCGCCTTATATTCATATTCGGCGCCATTAATGACCGCCACACGCAGGATTAACAATTCGCGCACCGTGCCCGGCAATTGGCATTGTTGACGAATAGCGGTGAACAAATGCAGCCAGCCGGCGGCAAGCGGCGGGCTGTTCAGCAACATTTTGTAAAGATTTAGCAGCCGGCCGCCGCGCTCACTGCGAATTTGCGCGATGAGTTCCGAAAGCTCCGGGTGATCTTGTTCTTCAGGGTAAGCGATACGGGCCATAAATGATGCTCCTGTCTCGGATAAGTGATTAATTTTTTTATTCTCTAGACCAAATGACACAAAAATTTTGCACGATATAAGGCGCGAATACGAGCAAAAAAGCACTATAAAGACCTCTTTACTGATGATTAATTGCCCAACCCCAGCCGCGCTGGCTATAATCGTTCAGCGCAATTCACATGCGCAGCGTTTAGATCGGCGATCATATTTTAATAATCCGGTGCGGAGGAACTGATATGGGGACGCATAACAGGATTACGCGGAGAGGTTTCATCAAGCTGGGAGTGGCCACGGCAGGCGCGGCTATCGCAGGTCCGGGTATGCTTGCAACAGCCTACGCCAACCGTCACGCACACCCGCATCCGGGCAGCCTCGATTATCTGGACCGCAATACCTATCTTAAAAACATGGAGGTCGTCGGTAATTTCCAATTGGGCGAAGAGCGCGGCGGCAAGATGCAGATGATGGCGGTCGGGCCCCGTCGCTTCCTGTTCCAGGACGGCGATGTGATTGAGGTCAGCAATCCGCGGCAACCGAGGCTTATCAAAAAGCATGCATTCGAGGGCAGCCAGCTCCAGCTCGCCTATAATAAAAAACTGCGCAAGTGGATTTTGATTGCGGGGGCCGGCGCAATAACAACCTCCAGCACGCAGAAGGCGCCGAACGGGAAATACGACGATCCGACCATGATCGAGGCGGTGCGCACGCGGCCGGGATTGCGTGGGATCAGGATTTATGACGCCACGGATCCGGCCAATATCGTTTTGCTTTCCGAATTCAGTACGGATGGAGGTGATCCGAAACGCCCGATCCAGACGGGCTCCGGGACGCACCGCAATTACTACGATGGCGGGCAATACGCCTACCTCGACACCGCGCCGGACGACAGCTTTATCCACATGGAAAGCCCGATTCGCTACCATGGGAACGGGATTATGGTCGTGGATGTTTCCGATCCCACGCGGCCGCACCAGGTGGCGATGTGGTGGGTGCCGGGACAGCGGACCGGCGAGGAGGCCGAGTATCGCAAGTGGCGCGAATACGGCGACAAGACCTCGTTTACCAGCGTCCATGGCGCCATGGTTGTGCCGAAAAAAGTCGAAGACGGCGGTAAATTCGGCTACAGCGCCTACGGCTCGTTCGGCATGCTGATCCACGACCTCTCCGACATAAAGAACCCGCGCCTCATCGGCCGGTTCTTGCCGGAGTATAAATACACCCGCAGCACTTCGATCGCGGTCCATACGGTTGACGCCGCCCGGCTGGACCGCGGCATCGTGATTACCAACCCGGAGGCGCTTAACCCCGACTGCAACGAACCATATGTGCCGAGCTGGGTGGTCGATGTCCGGGACCCGGCTAAGCCGAAAGTGATTGCGCAATTACCGGTGCCGGTGCCGCCGCCCAATGCCCCGTACAGGAATTTCTGCGACAAGCGCGGCCGCTTCGGCACCCATAACCCGCCGCATGTAAAGGCGCCCGGCAAACCGGACCCTAACTTCACTTGTTATTCTTATTTCAACGCCGGTCTGCAATGCTACGACATTAAGGACCTGAAGAATCCCAAAATCGTCGCCTATTTTATCCCGCCTCAGGGCGGTGAGCTGGACAAATTCAATAGCTTTAACCGGACCGTAGACAATGTACTTGTCGAATGGGA
>DATGVQ010000221.1:0-5493 GCA_035300145.1 Acidiferrobacterales bacterium
GGAATGTGTTCTTCTGCATGCATGCCGTGGCCTCGATTAATCTGAAATCCGATTTGACTGATAAACCCTATGTCCCGCATTATCTATAAACCTGTCCACTATGTCCCCGAACGGGTGTTCGCTATGTCCCCGGTCTATACATCCCGGAGGGAGAAGGGGGTTTAGCCCCTCTCCCGCCGGGAGAGGGGTTGGGGTGAGGGAGGTTTTTTGTAAAAGTATTTTCGGGACGCCACACTAGCAGGGTACTGAAAAACGAGTTTTTCAGCACCCTGCTAATCAGCCTGTGGCGTTAAAAACACAAAAACCGCCTCGGCATCCGCTTCCGGCACTTCGCGCCCGGCTTCTTGCTGCGCCAATTCCAGCAAAACTTTAAACAAGCGCGTGTTGTGGTAGAGCACGTCGGTATCGAACGGCTTTTCGCTTTGTTCGTCCCGCCCGCCATTGCCGTTGGCTCGGTAATTAGTCAGCATTTCAATTTTTGCCCGGCATAAGGCGGCCAGTTGATGGGTAAGCGCCGGGTTAAGGCAGTGATCTTGAATCAGGCTTCCCAACCGATCCGGATCGCTTAAGATCTCCTGGGTTTTTTCTTCGACGCGCCGATAACGCGCGGTTTCCGCGTTCTCCATGGCGCGCAAAGTTTTAGCGGGTAAAAAGGCGCGGTCGGTTAACATGCAGCCTCCTTTTTAGAAAAGAATTCATCGTCTTGAATTTTTATCGTGCGTTGTGAACTCGAAACAACCACGCGCGCAAAAGGGCGAGCGTTATGCCATCCTTGGGGAAGCTCTGAGTAAGTCGTCAAATCAAGGTTCCTCACCGCCTAACGGCGGTGAGGAATGACGGCAATCCAGCGCGCCGTCGCCAGCCCCTGGGCTTAACGTTGGCGCTTCCACCGGGATTTAATCGGCCTGAATCCCCACCTAGTCATGCGGCCCGAAGGCAGTGGAAGCTGCTGTTGAGCTTAGTTAAGCATACTTACATAGATAATGTCAAGTACGCTTACAAATGGGTAGTGTCTCAGTTTGAATTTCCTCTATCGGGGCCAGAAGCGGACGTTCGTGCATTGCGCGAAACCGAGCGCTAAGTCAACAGATGCGCGTGTTACCGATCTGCGGAGAAAGTGCAATTGCCGTATAAAGCGGCGGCGATCCTAAAACCGTGCGCTGCCCGTGCTACCTCGGCAGATGCGGCGAGTGGCATAAACCCCACTTAAATATAGCTAAAATCGGCGTTTTAGCGCCTTTTTTAGGGAATACCCCCTGTTGATTTATTGCCAGAGTCGACCTATTGTAGCAACCTTTTGTCAATCCGACGAACATATCGCACCGCCGGTGGTGCGAGAACAAAAAATGAACTATCATCAGGTCAGGGAAACACTAGAGCAGTCACCAAAGAGTATTCGATGCAATGAGCTGAAGTCGATGCTTACTGACCTTGGTTTTAAGATAAGACAGGGAAGCGCGCAACATCATGTATTTAAGCATCCTCACTTACATGGGTTTCGTGGCGGGAACTTCAATTGCGATAATCCAGTTTTGCCCGTTTACATAAAAAACATAATAAAAATTTTGGACGAGCACGAAGACACGTTAATAGCGAGGTATGGGGATTAGATTATGGTCAAGCAAAATACAGTAAATTTTGATCCAGAAGCCTACGCTATCACCATTCAAAGGCAGGCCGTTGATGGTGAGGATTTGTATGTCGGAAAGGTGAGAGAGTTCCCCGACGTGAAGGTGTACGAAAAGACGTTCGATGCTGCCCACTCTGCTGTCCTCGATGTGCTTAGAACACTTTTTTTGGTCTATCAGGAAGAAGGTTCTAAGTTCCCGGGACCAGAGAAAGAGCTAGAATATAGTGGTCGCATCACTCTGAGAATCCCCAAGTTTTTGCATCGAGAACTCTCACTTGCTTCAGAAAGAGAGGGAGTAAGCATTAATCAATATGTTGTTTCGATACTTTCTAGATCTTCTTTTCCGTTGGTATCCTCATATGGTTTTGGGGAAGTTTATTCCGTAACGGCTTATCCTGTAGCTACCAGCATAGTATTTGCAGCTTCATTACTATCACCTAAGCCGGATATAATTCAACCCAATGTGACAACACCGAGAACTCCTGTTATTAAATTAAGGGCGTAAAGCATGAGCCAAAAAGAGCAGCAGAAAAAAGAAAAAGAATTCGACTTCATCAGCGAGGAAGTGGAAGAAATTTATGTGGATGGAGTTTCCAACATAATACTCGGTATACCTGTCACAAAAGTCTTGTTTCATTTGCTAGATCAAGCAGCCACTGAAAATAAGCTGGAAGTACGCAGGGGTATATTAAATCTCACTATTCCAACAATAACGCTAATCGAGTTCTGCGCGAATTTCTTGAATGGGTTGGTGCTTAATAAAGATGGGGTTAGCTCGACCTTGCAGCAGCATAATAAAAAATTTATGGAAATAGTGGACGCGTTGGAAAAATCACAGAAGCTTGCGCAACAGGATCAAGAGCAAAAGTAAAACATCACTTACTTTCCAACGCGGCAATGCGCTCGCCGTGCTCCTGTAGGCGCTCAGTGTCCGCCTTGGGTCCGGAAGCTGAAACTCAAACTAAGACACTACCTACAAATAAAGAGACAGGTGAGGGGTACGATAAACGGCTAATTTACGAGGAGATAAAGCCAAGTAACGGCACGGCAGAGCTCCCTAACGCTTTTTAACGTGGCTGGCCGGATGAATGCCGATGACCGCGTGAATAAACAAAATATCCGCGAGCGCGAAGACCATGCGCTCGCCGCCGGAAACACTTTCGATAGTGATGTAATCTTCCCGCTTATTGGTAAGCTGTTTAACCATTACCTGGCCGTCCTTGAGCTTAATAATCACATCCTCCCCGGACACAAGCTCGGCATTACGCGATGCGACAATGACTTCTCCTTCTTTAATCCTGGGCGCCATGGAATTGCCGCGGACGCGAAGCGCATAGGCGGTTGGATCTTTTACGAAGACCTCAATATATTCGTCGCCATACCCGGTCGGGTATCCCAGGTCTTCCCAATGGGCGTCCGGCCCTCCTTGTGTGTTTCCCACGATTGGAACCTCCCTTGCTTGTCCTAAGTCTGGTCCTGCTTCGGTATCCTTGCCCCACAAAGAATTGGACTCCGCTGCCTGCTGGCCGGTCGCCAGCCATTCAGCCGGCTTGTTTAGTCGTCGGGCTATTTTAAAGAGGTTATTGGGTTTTAATGATTTGGTATCCCCATTTTCCCAGAGCGCGACCGCGGCACGCGACACTCCGGCCGCATCTGCAAGATCTTGCTGCGTTAGCTTAGCCTCTGTTCTCGCTCGCCGAATGCGTTCTCCGGCCGTTTCTTTACTCACGTAAGCTAGCTTACCTTTAAACGTTGTTAGCATGCTTGACATCAATAGGTAAGCAAGCTTACTATAGAGGGGTGACAACGGACCAAGCCCAGACCATTAAACCGATTCATTTCCCCTGGCCCATGCAAATGGGGCGCAAAAGGCGAGGTTGAGCATGAACGAAGATAAAAAACCGGTACAACCAGGCGGCCCGCATGAGCCGAAACGACGACTGACGGCGGAACTCGAAGCATTCAGTCTGGGAGATCAGTTTGCCGACGCGCTCAATGGCGTTGACCACAACACGCGCTGCCTGGTGCTTGCGCGGGTGTTCGCAAAGATATTGCCGGTCAAACCGCTGGGGTGACCGGATGCCGCGGACTATTGAACAACTGATGGATCATTGGGCGCGCTGGCGCATGCGCTCTCGCAGCCAAATGGGCCTCGGCTTTGGCCGAAGCCAGACCGACCGCATCGTCTCGGGTCTAAAGGGGACATTGTGCCGAACCTGCCGGGGCGCTAAGTTTGTGTTGGTGGAGACTGACGGGCGCAGGCGGTATGAAGAGTGCGGCACGTGCCGCGGCCATGGCCATATTTTTATGCGCGGCCGCGGCGTTAATCCGGCGCTGATTAAGAGCACATCGCCGGACTATAAAGATCCGGTTGCCGAAAAAATTGACCTCATCGTGTGCCGCCTGATTAAACCGCAGCGGCGCGTGATTGAGGAATATTATTTCGGTACGGGTACAGCCAAAATCATGGCGCGGCGATTAAGGCTGTCCATCGGTGTTTTTTCCCGCCACCTCAGCGAGGCGCATACCCTGATTGAGTGCCATTACTATAACCGTTTCCCCCGGGTGATCCATGATGACGAAAGCACATCGCGCCCGCTCCGAGCGTGAGCGGCGAAGGCTTCATAAGGCGATGCTAGCGGCGCAGCACACCATTATTGCGACGCATCGCGCCGAGGACCTGGAGCGCTGGCGCCGGGATCATGCGACCTTAATCGAGTTGACCCGCCAACCGGCTTTCCGCGACTGGTTTGAGGCGGAGGAGCTGGGGGCATGGCGGGATGATTACGAACTGGATCCGGACCGATTCCGGCTGGAGATGGACAAAGTAATGGCGTGGCTTAACGCCCATCCCGGCGTGCGTTTGCCATGGCTGTGACCGGGGTATTGGGTAGGGAGTCAGTTTGCAATCTAAATCTAAAGATCAATGTAGGTTGGGTTAAGCCGCGTAAGCGGCGAACCCAACGAAATCATAGATTTGATGGGTCCGCTCCGCTTGACCCATCCTACGCTCACCGTTTTTGGTCACGATGAAACATAAGCCAGCCCAAGAAGGATGGCGATCGGGCCAGAATGACTCGTTAGCGACACTGCTAATACCATATTGGAAGAGACTCGTTCTGTACGCTAGCACACATATGACGCGTCATTTTTTTCTCTTCCTTATATACTCCTTTGTCGCCAGGAGGTTTATATTCGGGTGGTAGCTCAGCAGTAATCTCTGTATTGCTGCATCACTGTTAACCGTCTCAAATAAGGAGTATCCGTGAACACGACAAAAATAGCGGCTCCTCAACTTCTGTCCAAGATATCTACGGGCATCAAGGGATTTGACGAATTGAGCCACGGCGGACTGCCACGGAACCGCACGAGTCTGCTGAAGGGCGGCCCGGGCTCGGGCAAGACCGTGTTCGCTCTTCAATCCCTCGTAAACGCAGTGCGCCAGCGGCAAGAATCCGGCATCTTTGTTGCGTTCGAGGAAAGCACACGCCAGATCATCGCGAATGCCGCCACGTTCGATTGGGGTCTGTCTGCTCTGGCTAAGAACAAGCTCTTTTTCCTGGACGCGCACCTGTCGCCCGAGGTCGTCCAGTCCGGCGAGTTCGACCTGAGCGGCATGCTGGCCATGCTCAAGGCGAAGAAGGAAGAGATCGGCGCGCAATGGATCGTGTTTGACGGAATCGATGTGCTGCTGACGCTGCTGCAGAATCCGATTTCTGAAATGCGGGAAATCTACCGCATCCGCGACTGGCTGGCGGACAACGATATGACCGCCGTTATCACGGCCAAAATCGATGGCGGTATTTCCGATGTCGTGAACTACGGCTTCATGCAGTTCATGGTCGATTGCGTGATCCGGTTCG
>DATGVQ010000222.1:0-7076 GCA_035300145.1 Acidiferrobacterales bacterium
ATTCATGTCGTCGCGCCGCATGTGACCGGCCGCTTTGAGTGGTCCGAAGTACGAACAGCGTACGAATCGCAAAGGCTCTTGGTCTTTACTACTCCAGGGGCGCTCCAGGTTATCCCAAAACGGTTTTTATCGCCCGAAACCCTCGTTGCGCTCAAGGCCCTTGTCCGTACATCTTTGGGGCCCCGCGCCAGATTCAAGCGTGATTTTGCCGTCTAACCCATCGTTTCAATGGATTGTGCTGGCTGCCGAACTCATATTGCAGGTTTTAAATTGAGTAAGCATGTGCATGGCACGTAATGTCGGCCTGGACAACCTCGAAAAACTCACCCACGCTTTTCAAATAAAGGTCGCCGACTTGCTCGCCACCGGTCCGGACTGGCGACGTGAGCTTTCGCTTTTTATGGGGAGGTTATACTTAAATTTGACGTAGAATACCCCACCAATTAGGACGCCTATTTATATGTATGTTGTTATGAAGACGCACACCAAAATCTTCTTAGCCCTCTCTACGGCCACCGCCGCTTTGGGCTTGTACGCGTTTATGCATTCCGGGCCGTACGGTCGGCTGTGTGAACAGTTTGGCGGCAAGTGGGCAAGCGTCAGCAGCACCTGCGTGACACGCTCATGCTACAAAAACGGCACCTGTGGTTATTGGTCCAATCCTGCCGTCCGATGCGATCGGTTAAAAACCAATGACCATATCTCGGAAGTCTACTTTCAACTTGGGGAGCCTGATCGCGTCGATGGCAATCGGTATATTTGGTACGAAAGGAAGGGAGGCCGAGTAGTCGCCGAGATTAAACACGAGAGCCTCAGATCCCTTGCATGCGCAACATGATTTAGTTATGTGCGCTTGATGAAACGAACATACAAAATAATCGCGCTCTCGCTGGCGCTCCGCAGCGCCGCGGCATGCGCGGCGGACGATAACCCCTGGATAGAGGTCGAGGGCGGCATCTGGGCGCCAAGCGCTGAAGTCCTAACTACCCTTAAGTCGGGAGTCAGGCCCTATGTTGAAGCCCAAGCGCGAAACCAACGGCGGGAATTGAAAAGATGGAGTAATTACACTTTTCAATACCAAGGACAACAACAAGGCGGCCGAAAGTTTATCTTTGTAAGCGGATTTTGTTCAAACAATGCATTCATTAAAGATGAACAACTGAGTAAACGCATGGTGCTGGTGGAGGATGGCGGCACGTGCTTCTTCGACCTCAAATATGACCCACAGAAAAAGCAGTTTTACGGACTATACATAAACGGTGAGGCATGAGCACCCAACAAATCGTATATGGACGCTGCACCTCCCCCAATAAAGTGGACACGTCTTCTTTAACAAGCTGACTGATGGCACAGGAATATCTACAGCAGTTGACTGCCTTAATAAGGCAATCGGCTTCGGGGAGATTTAAGGGTGTTAAGCTGGAGTGCAAACATTTCTTCAGTGGTGCCGCCGTTTACGCAGATGGAAGGATTTGTATATCGCTAACCCCGGTGGGTTTCGCCATAAAACTGCCGGAAGAATCGCGAAACATTTTGCTCAATGAAAAAGGCGCGAAACCTCTTCGCTATTTTCCTAAAGGCCCCATTAAGAAAGATTATGTGGTTTTGCCAAACGCGATGTTGAAAGATGTGAAGGTGCTGCGGCGCTGGGTGAAAATCAGCATTGAATACGTGCTCTCACTGCCAAGGTCCCTTAAGAAAGGGAAATAAATTGCTATATAACAAGGCAGGCTCAACCGGACGCCAGTTGGCCGTCCTCAACGGCAATGGCGACTGGATCCCGCCAATTCCGGCTTGTGGTCCCCGAAAAATTCCCTGTTAATTCCCTGTTTTAACATTTGAGGTACGCGCGAGTCCTATCCTAACTTCAAGTAAATACTGAAGATTTTACAAAAACCACACGTTGGAGGGGTGACCGATGGGCAGTTTTCCCTGTATTTTTCCCTGTTAGCAGGGAATTTGCGCCAGAGAGGAGTTCGCGTAGAACTGCCCCCTCCACTCACCCGCGGCCGCCGGCGGCAATGTCAGCCGCCGCCGGCAACCGTTGTTTGCGTCCGGGCGCCGCGGGTCCATTCGGCGGAAAACATGGCTTCCATCTCGCGCCGCGTGCGCACCGCCTCGTTGTCCAGTGCAATCTCGACATCGTCCCAATGGACAATCGCACCACGCGCCACGGCGCGGCGCAGGCGAACGTGATGCGCCAGCCCGATCGGCAGCCCCGCGACATTGAGGGATTCGGCTGCCGGCATGAGCCGGCCGTAAACCGTGTAGCCACCCTCGCCGTCAAGCATCTCGCCGGATTTGAGATCGCGCTTGGCCGTGGCCAC
Organism: Acidiferrobacterales bacterium; assembly: GCA_035300145.1. Classification (GTDB taxonomy): domain Bacteria; phylum Pseudomonadota; class Gammaproteobacteria; order Acidiferrobacterales; family DATGVQ01; genus DATGVQ01. The sequence continues at coordinate 2,328 of DATGVQ010000222.1, forward strand.
GACATCGGCGCGAAACCCCGTGGGTGATCCCGTCGGCTCGCCACGCAGGCCCACTGACGCGACGCTAATCCCGAGTTCCAGGCCGATCAGGTGGTAAGGCTTATACATCGCGGCATAGTGGCCGGTGTCGTCGGTCACCAGACCGTATTCCTGGAAACAGCGCGTGACATAATCGCTATCGGCCGCGAAGCTTACGTATACGCCCCAGCGGAGATCGCGGAACACCGGCCGGCCGTCACGCTCGAGGCTCGAAACCACTTCCACCGTTCCGGCATGGTCCAACGCGCCGCCGGCGGCGCGCGGCCGCAGCACCCGTGGCAGGTCGTCGACCCCGCAGGGCGGAAACGCGAGTCCGGTGGACGCCGGGGTCAGGCCGGTGGCGTTGGCGACCGCCGCCATTTCAATCGCCGATTTGGTGCCGTCGAGAAACGAGTTGAACATCTGGGCGTTAAAGTCGCCGCGGGCCACCTGCTCCGGCGTGAAACCGTAGTGTTGCCACACCGTCGCCGGCGTCGATTCGTGATAGCCCGGCAGGAATTTGGTTCCCTTACCCGCGGCCACGACCTCAAATCCCGCGGCACGCGCCCAATCAACCAGCTCGCATATGAGCGCCGGTTGATCGCCGTAGGCAAGCGAGTAGACCACGCCGGCTTCCTGTGCGCGCCGCGCCAACAGCGGCCCGGCGAGGGCGTCGGCTTCGACGTTGACCATGACAATGTGCTTGCGTTCGCGGCAACAGGCGAGTGCGTGGCGAATGCCGGCGGCCGCATCGCCGGTGGCGTCGATTGCGATATCGAGGCCTCTAGCTGCAATCAGCGCGACCGCGTCATCGGTGATATAGGTCGTACCGCGCTCCAGCGCATCGGCAAACGAAGTCGCCGTAAGCCGCTCGTCGACCCAGCCCGTGCGCTTTAGCGCCGCCCGTGCGCGCGCGGGCGCCAGGTCGGCGACCGCAAGCAGATGCAAGCCCGGCGTGCGGCGCGCCTGCGCCAGGAACATCGTGCCGAACTTTCCGGTGCCGATCAGGCCGATACGTAGCGGCTTGCCCGCCGCGCTCCGTTGTACCAACAGACGATGAAGGTTCATATATTCTCCATACCGGTGATTTTGCGCACCGGAATATGCGTCAAGAATATGCGGGTGACGCCGGTGCTGCAACTGTCGGTGTCGTTCACCGCGGCGACTTGATCCCCTACCCATGAACCTGCGGCCGGAGGCCGCACCGACTTTCCCTCTCCCACCGGGAGAAGGCGATCCGAAGGGCCGGGTGAGGGAGAGACCGCCCGGTTCATGGGCACAATTCGTGGCAGAAACGCGGCCAAGCGGTCTCCCCCGGGGTTCGATCTCCCTTCTCCCGCCGGGCATAGGTATCTACACATCTCGAATAGATCGTCATTCCCGCGCAAGCGGGAATCCAGATACCCCGCGTCAATACTGGATTCCCGCTGGAGCCTGCCCTCGACTCGATCGGGGGCGGGAATGACAGTTAGGTGTTGCGGTGCGATTGGGCGGTTCCTACAGAATCATTGGGTTGATGAATTGTGTAGATACCTATGCCCGCCGGGAGAAGGGTCGGGGATGGGGAGGGGTTGTTGAGATCGTGGAACACGGCATTTTTGAGATGGCTTTTTGTTACGTTTCACTATTTCGCGTGGATCTTGGGAACTGACGAGATAAGGGCCGCCTGCGCGGTCTTTAATGATTTACGGCGTTTAGTTTCAAATTAATCACCGTAATTATTGAGTGTATACTGCGTTTTTCCATCTCGGTATAAACGCAAGGCGCAAGGAGAAAAACAGTGAAGAACGATTTTCGCGGCAAACGTTGGATGCTTACTGGCCTGTTGAGTGCTGTGTTGGTCACCGGCTACGCCGCTACGCCGGGTGGGACGAGCGCCGCACCGCCCGATTTTCATGCGCTGGTGGCAAGCCCCGACCGGTCGGACGCCGACCGTGAGGCGGACGAACGCCGCAAACCCGAGCAATTGCTGGCGTTTACCGGCGTCAGGGCCGGAATGAAAGTGCTCGACATCGCCGCCGGAGGCGGTTACACCACGGAGCTGCTCGCGCGCGCGGTCGGGCCGCAGGGAGTGGTCTATGCGCAGAATGCGAAGCCGCGGGATGCTTTCAATGAGCGCATGAAAACGCCGGCGATGAAGAATGTAGTGACGGTGATCCGCCCGTTCGACGACCCGGCACCGCCGGCGGCGAAAGACCTGGATCTGATTACCTTGGTTCTCTTCTATCACGACATTACCTATATGCCGGTGGACCGGGCGAAAATGAACCGTCGGTTTTTCGAGGTGCTGAAGCCGGGCGGACGTCTGATTATCGTTGATCATTCCGCGAAAGCAGGCGCCGGCACCAGCGTGGGGAAATCTTTGCATCGCATCGAGGAAGCGGCATTGCGCCGCGAGGTGGAAGCTGCCGGGTTCAAGCTGGAAGCGGAGAGCGGCTTCCTGCGCGACCCCGGCGATCCGCGCGATGTGCCGATGCGAGAGATGAGTAATATGGTAACCGACCGGTTTGCGTTGAAATTTGCGAGGCCGTGATCAACCGCCGCGTCGGTTGCTGATAAAAGGGGAAAAAATGGTGAGCGCGGCGCTGCGTTGGTCGGGAACTCTCGCTATGGTTTTGGTTTGCGCGACGGTACAGCAAGGGTTCGCTCAAGAAGCCGACCCGAATGCTAGGTTCACGAATGAGGTAATCGTGGTACCGCTGGAGGGCCACACCATATCGGCGCTCGTCACGCGTAAACCTGACGCGACGAAATTCACCCACGCTGTCGCAATTTTTCCGGGCTCGCCTGGTCACGGCAATCTGCGGGTAGAAGACGGGGAAATAAAGTATGACAACCAGCGCGGTAATTTCCTGGTGAGAGCGCGGCGCTATTTTGTCGAAGAGGGTTTTCTCACTGTAGTTATTGACGCACCGAGCGACTATCAAACCGGGTTGTTTCCGTATTCTTTTCGGGCGTCCGCGCGATACGGGGAAGATGTCAAAGCGGTTCTGAATGCCGTTGCAAAGCGGTTTGGTACTTTAGATTGGACGTTTGCCGGCCACAGCGAAGGGACGGTGAGCGCAACCTATGCAGGTCGCATGGCGTCGCCTTATGTAATGCGTATCGTCCTGGCGTCCTCGCTGACCAGGTTAAATTACCAAGAGCCTGGCCTGAGTATTTCCGATTTCAAGCAAGTGAATGTTCCTGTGTTGTGGGTTCACCATAAGAACGATCCTTGCCGTTGGACGCCATACTCATACGCAAAGGATCTTGCTCAAGCCACGTACTCTCCACTGCTTACTGTATATGGTTCCAAGAACGGTCGCGGTGGCGCATGCAAGCCGTTCACCGAGCATGGCTTTGTCGGGATGGAAGAAAAAACCGTCAAGGCTATTGTTGCGTGGATCCGTACCGGGCAAGTCCCGCCCGATGTATCCGAATAAATTGTTGGTTTCCGGCCACAGTCAAGCGACGCATCATCACCATGCGCCGCCAGTTCTGCTGCGGAAACGAGCTGAACGACAATGCCTTAGTGGGTCTCGTGCAAACGCTCGGCCGGGGTTAGAAGACATAGTAAGCGAGTTGCGCGCCTATGATGTCCATGTGGCTTTCCGGCTGCCACACGAGTACTGGTATACCGCCTATCGTGGCCGATTCGCGCGGAGACGTGCTAAAACGGTAACTGTCATAAAAGATCGTGAATCCAAAATGGGGCTGGTTCTTCGCGCCAAACTCGGCATCGAACTTGGCGAAACCGGACACTCTTTTGCCCGGAGTTAAATCCACGCCGCCGCCATCAGCCACATTGCTATGCTCGTGAGTGAAAAACGGATATTTGATCCCGGCGTGAAAGCGGTAGGCCGACTGCTCGCTATTTTTACTTAAACCGGCGCCGAGTTTGGCATAGAAAATAACGTAATCTTCGATAAAGCCGCTCGCCGTAGCGCCGCTCGCCGTAACACTGTCTTTAACTTCGCGTGTCCAGGTATCAATGCCGGCGCCACCGAGCAGATCAAATCCGAATTGGTCACCGAAATGGTAGCCCGCTAGTCCTTCTCCTTGTAGCCCGTTGTAGTTCGTCTTGGTTTTTAACGGTTCACAGTTGTTGGAGAGATCGCAAGCCTGGCCGTCGTAATCAACTTGGCCGAGGTAGATACGGCCATTGAGGTTGTAAAGCGTCCCGGGATCCGAGCGCCGAAAGTTACTCAAGGTAGCGCCGTAGTTGATCAACGGCCCGCGTTCCTCGAGTGCCCGGCTGCCGATTTCTTGCCAGCGAAATTTCTCAACGCCCGCCTGCACCGCGAATTCGTCGTCTCGTGCCATCGCATCCGTGCCGAAAATGATGGCACAGAAACTAGCGAAAATAACAAGCCGTTGCTTGATTTGCTTATGCATAATCCTCCCATTTCTAATTCATTTACAGCGCTACTAAAACTAAGCTATGTAACCTTATATTGTCGGCGAATTCAACTCGTAAGTGCAACTTTGATAGTTGAATAAGAGGCAAGCCGCGGTAATATTAGGACATTAGGGTCGGAGTGAACTTCTCCACGACAGATCAAGCCTTAAACATGTATCTGAAATCTTTTTATACGAAACTTCCCTCTCGCTTCGCCTGGATGGTGGCGGGCTGGTGGGACGACGTGCGCTTTTTTTGGTACACCACGGACAAGGGCCCGTGGGTTTTTGTCTTGATTATCGGCTTGGTCGTCGCGACGTTCGGTTTCGTGATGCATTCGGTGTTCGCAC
>DATGVQ010000223.1:0-26509 GCA_035300145.1 Acidiferrobacterales bacterium
AATCAGTTGATACTGGCCTTCAGCACGTGGGCGGAAGGAAACATCCAGCTTGGGGACGAGTTAGATGAATTCAGGATTATACCCAAAGCGAAACTAAAACCATGGGATTTCGGCACAGGCTATGCGGTACGCGATTGGCTTCTAGGGTTGCTCAAGCAAGGGTGAGCCCGGCATGTTAGCTTACCTTTACACTAATTGTTCACGGGGGTGATATTTATGAAAAAAATAGCGGACATTTTTTCTTTAACACTTTCGATTTTGCTCCTGGTTACATTTAGTGCCATTGCGCTCGCCGATACCTTGGATGATGTGAAACAAAAAGGCGTGCTTGTCGCCGGTGTGAAAGATTCGTTACCCCCGTTCGGCTATGTGGATCCGGCGACGCGCCAGATCGTCGGCTACGATGTCGATTTCTGCGGGACGATCGCCAAACGTCTGGGCGTTAAGCTCGAATTGAAGCCGGTGACTTCGGCCAGCCGCATTCCGCAGCTTATGGAAGGGAACGTGGACATTATTTGTGCGACCATGACCAAGACCCCGGAACGCGCCAAGCAGATCGATTTCAGTTATACCTATTTCTTAACCGGGCAAAAATTCTTGACTAAGAAAGGCGCGGTAAAAAGCCTAAAAGATATGGAGGGAAAAAAACTCGGCACCGCTAAAGGTTCGACTTCCGAACAGAATGCGAAGCAAGCGATACCGAGTGCCACGATACTTTCATTTGATGATTATCCGCAGGCGTTTTTGGCATTGCAGCAGGGGAAGGTCATTGCCGTTACCACCGATGAATCGATTCTTGCCGGTATGCTGGGTAAGGCGCCGAACAAAGAGCAGTTTGAAATTCCGAACCTTCGAATTTCAAATGAACCTTACGGCTTGGGAGTACGCCAGGGGAATTTAAATTTCTTGAATTTCGTTAATCAGACCTTGCTCGATTTGGAAAAAAGCGGCGAAGCGCGGCTGATATTTGATAAATGGTTCGGCCCGGGCGCGACCACGCCGCTAAAGCGTAGTTTCAAAATTACGGCCGGGAAATAAGTATAAGTTTGTGTTGAACTATCAGTTCGACTGGTCGGTTGTCACCAGCGGCAAGTATTTTCTATGGCTGGTTTCCGGAATGGAAACCACCCTCCAATTGTCGGCGCTCTCTATTGTGCTCGCTTTTGTTCTGGGGCTTGCCATTGCGGTCATGCGCATGAGCCAGGCCGCTCCGCTGCGCTGGGCCGCTCTCGGTTATTTGGAATTTTTTCGTAATACGCCGCTGCTGATCCAAATCTTTTTCTGGTATTTCGGCTCTTACAAAGTGCTGCCGGCTGTGATTAATGATTGGTTGAGCCGCGTCAATTTTGAATTCGCCGCTGCCGTCATCGCACTGACTATTTATACTTCCGCTTTTATCGCCGAAGATATTCGCTCGGGTGTGCGCTCTATACCCAAGGAGCAGATGGAAGCCGCGCGCAGCGCCGGGTTTTCTTATTTCGGTGCCATGCGGTTTGTTATTCTGCCGCAGGCGATTCGCATCACCATTCCGCCTTTGATCGGCCAATTTTTGAATTTGACGAAAAACTCGTCCTTGGCGATGACCATCGGTGTCGCCGAGCTCACTTATCAGGCACGGCAGATAGAAAGTTATACCTTCAAAGGGTTCGAGGCATTTTCTGCCGCTACCTTAATTTATCTGATACTTTCCTTAGTAATCACCGGGGTGGTGACGCTTTACGGCAAAAAAGTTCTCACTCCGATGCGGATGCGTTAATAACAAAATGACCGGCGCACTGGACTTTACCGTTGTCCAAGACAACCTGACTTACTTCTTGATCGGGCGCTATCCGCACGGCCCCGCCGGCGGCCTATTGTTGACGCTATATTTAGCGGCGGTGTCGTGCGCGCTTTCATTCTTTGGCGGCCTGGTCTTAGGATTACTAAGCTTGTCACGCAACTGGCTGATTAAATTATTCATAGAGACCGTCATCCAGACCTTGCGCGGCATGCCGTTGCTGATGGTGATTTTCTGGGCTTACTTTTTGCTGCCCGCTTTGTTAGGGCATACCGTGCCGGAGAATTGGACGGTAATAACCGCGTTGACCATTTTTACTTCCGCCTACATGTCGCAGATTGTGCGGGCGGGGATAGACGGTGTTCCACCCGGGCAGACCGAGGCCGCGCTTTCCACCGGCCTTAAGCCTTGGCAGGCGAGGCTTTTTGTCGTTTTGCCGCAAGGGCTGCGCAATATGATCCCTTCCTTCGTGAATCAGTTTGTATCATTAATCAAGGATACTTCTTTGGCGTATATCGTCGGCGTATCCGAGCTCACGCAAATCGCGACGCAGGTGAATAATCGCAGCCTGGTTTACCCGACTGAAATTTTTCTTTTTATCGCCGGCATGTATTTTATCATCTGTTATCTCTTTACCAGTCTTTCTCGCCGGTTGGAGAAGCGGCTTGCTTGGCGCAAGTCAATTTGAATCGCCCATTCACCGGAAGAATACGCTGAAATTATGAACAACTTGGTTCTTGCTGTCCAAATTACGTTGCGTTTAAATCGGCTATCTTTTTGTTCCATTCCATGCTTTTAGCCTTCATCGCCGCCTCCACGGTTTTACGGTCCAGATGGGGTGCGAATAGTTCGATGAATTCATAAGTGTAACTGCGTAAATAGACGCCGCGGCGAATGCCGATATTTGTCGTGCTTGGCTCGAACAGATGGCTTGCGTCGATCATGCGCAAATGCGCATCTTGCTTGGGATCAAACGCCATCTTGGCTAATAATCCGATACCAAGTCCCAATCCAACGTAAGTCTTGATTACGTCCGAGTCTATGGCTGTCAGGACAACGTTAGGTTTAAGCCCGCGCTCCGCGAATGTCCTGTTAATCAACGATCGACCGGCAAACGCAAAATCATAGGTAATGATGGGATATTTAGTGATTGCTTCCAGCGTCAATGGTTTTTGCTCCAATAAAGGATGACCCGGTAGGGTCATAACGCATCTATTCCATTGATAACACGGCATCATGACCAAATCTTCAAATAATTCGATTGCCTCGGTGGCAATGGCTAGATCGGCGCGGCCGGAGACAACCTGCTCGGCGATTTGCGTGGGGTTGCCTTGGTGCAAACTTAAGCGCACCTCCGGATAGCGCTGAGTGAATATTTTGATTACCGGCGGAAGCGCATAACGCGCCTGGGTATGCGTAGTGGCAATAGTGAGGCGACCCTGGGTTCTGCTGGCAAATTCCGCCGCGACATGTTTAATATTTTCCATTCCACGTAAGATGTTTTCGGTCATGGCCAGAACGAGCTTTCCCGGTTCAGTGATCTCCACTAATCTCTTGCCATTACGCAGGAAGATCTCGACTTCCAACTCTTCTTCCAGCATGCGGATTTGTTTACTTATCCCCGGTTGTGAAGTGTGAAGTATCTCCGCTGCCTCGGACACATTCAGACCCTGGCGGGCGACCGCGGCAATATAACGCAGTTGTTGGAGTTTCATTGAAGCCCCCGATATAATAAAAAAGTATATTAATATACTATCATATTCTTTTTATTTATAATGAATTATTTTAAACTGCGTTCAATCTTTGCGGCACGGACGCGGTCGGCGCCTTCTATACTTACTTACCCGACGTTATCAGTACGGGAAGGTTTTACTCCTATGTAAGGAGGTAAGTATTAATGGAATGGGCATATACCTTATCAGGATTGGGCGTTGGTTTGTTAGTGGGACTTACCGGTGTTGGCGGCGGTTCATTGATGACGCCGTTGCTAGTGTTGTTATTTGGTTTTGCCCCGGCAACAGCGGTTGGCACGGATCTGTTATTTGCGTCAATTACCAAAACAGTCGGCGTTTGGGTGCATGGGCGACGGGGGACGGTTGATTGGAAGATCACGTTGCTATTGACTGCCGGGAGCTTGCCCGCAGCGATATTGACGCTAATGCTGCTCGGCGAATACAACGCAAAAGGCGGGTCTATCGACAAGTTAGTGACCCCCATATTAGGAGTGGCGCTGATCTTGACCGCAGTTGCGCTGTTGTTCAAAGAACGACTACAGCGCTTGGGGCAAAAGCGCGAGGTGATGGCATCAGAGGCGTATAAGCGCCGAATAGCCCTGGCCACCATTGTGACCGGGGCGATACTGGGTGTTTTGGTTACGATTTCGTCCATCGGCGCGGGGGCATTGGGGGTAGTGGCCCTGTTCTTTTTATACCCGCATCTGCCGGCCGCGAAGATTGTAGGTTCGGATTTAGCCCATGCCGTGCCGTTAACCGCGGTGGCCGGATTAGGGCATTTGCATATGGGGACCGTGAACCTGGATTTGTTATTTGGCCTGTTATTGGGTTCATTGCCGGGTATATATCTTGGCAGTCATTTGAGCGCCAGTGTTCCGGACAAAGTATTGCGTCCGGTTTTAGCCACCATGTTGTTATTAATTGCCGGAAAGTTTGTATTGTGAAGTTGGGTTTCAACCTAAAGCAGGAGAATAAGAAGTGAATGACGCCAGCATTCTGGTTAAACAAGATGAAATAGATCGTTACCAGCAGACTTTAGAGGCTTATTTAAATCTGCAAATGGATGCGGATCGTTTCATGGCGGCGCGTCTTCAACAGGGTGTATACGGCCAGCGCCAGGACGGCGTTAATATGGTGCGTGTTAAGGTTCCCGGCGGGCGTTTGCGTCCGCGCCAGCTGCTGGCGGTTGCCGATGTGTTGGAACAATACGCGCAGCATAATGTTGTCCATATTACTACCCGGCAAGATTTTCAAGTGCACTACGTGCCTTTACAGGACACGCCCGCAACCATGCGGCGTTTAGCCAAGGACGGCTTGACCACGCGCGAGGCGTGCGGCAATACCGTCCGTAACATTACCTGTTCTCCACTGTCCGGTTTGTGCCCGACGGAGCACGTCGATATCACGCCCTTTATGGATGCCGCGGTCGCGCATTTTCTGCGCCATCCACTGACACAACACTTACCGCGCAAGTTTAAGATCAGTTTTTCCGGCTGCGAACACGACTGCGCGCAGGGGATGATGCATGATTTAGCGGTGGTGGCGGTAAAACGCGACGGGCGTTTTGGGTTCAAAATCATGGCGGGCGGCGGACTTGGTCACAAACCGCATGAGGCGATTACGGTCGAGCCGTTTATCGAGGAAAAAGATTTGCTTCCCAGCATGGAGGCCGTCATCTCGCTGCATCATCGCTATTCCGATCGCACCAAGCGCGCCAAATCGCGCATCAAATTTTTAGTAGATCGCTTCGGGCCGGAGGGCTTCGTAGAAAAGTACCGGGAGGAATTTGCCCGCACAAAATCGGTTTTTGTTGATCAACCTTATCCTAAAGGCGAATGGACCGGCGCCAAAGAAGGCGAAGTGTGCGGCACCGGCGCACCGCGTAAGGTAACTGAACAAAAGCAACCGGGCTTGTATATATTTCCGATTAGCATCCCTATCGGCGACATTACCGGTCCGCAGTTGCGTGGCATCGCCCGTCTTATGGAAGATTTGGGCCTGAACGATATACGCACCACCCAGGATCAAAACCTGATTTTGACAAATGTGCCGGCGGCGCAGATTAACACGGTCCGCTCTAGCCTCACCGCCTTAGGTCTCGGTGAGCCGAAGGCCGGTGATAATGTGGTTGCCTGCCCGGGCACATCGACCTGCCGGCTGGGCATTACGTCCTCCAAGATTATTGCCGTCAAATTAAATGGCACGGCGGCGGATTTGCGCATTCGCGTCAGCGGCTGCCATAACGGTTGTGCGCAGCCGGAAACCGGTGATATCGGTATCTATGGTGAGGGCAAGCGCCTGCATGGAAAATTGATCCCGCATTACCAGATGTATTTTGGCGGCGATGGCCGTACCGGCGGCGGGTTAGCCATTAAAGGCCCGGAGGTCCCCGCCGTGCGTATTGAAGAGGCGGTGAAACGGGTGCAAGAGGCTTATCTAAATACCGGCAACGCCGGTGAATCTTTTTTCCACTGGACACGCCGGCAAGGCAAGGCTTATTTCGATGAATTATTAGCGCAACAAGTTGCTGTCTCGCCGGAGCAAGTTCCGCTGGTGCTGAAGGATCACGGCGATGAATCGGCGTTCAAAGTGTTGCAACTCGGCGGCGGCGAATGCGCGGGCGCCGCACAGGAGCTGGTGGCGGCGAATTTTGCCGAGGCGGCGTATGAACGCGATTGCCGCAATGCCTTTATCTATCAACGTAAACATGCTGAGGCGATCGAGTGCGCGGAAAGCATCGCCCGGCTGATCGGCCAATCGGTGTTGTTTGTGGTGACGAATAAGAAAACCAATGATTTGGCTGAAATCATACGTTTGCTGCCGGCATCGCTGCCGAATCATTCCGATTTAGCGGAAAGGTTTGTGCAATTAAATCGGGGATTGGCGCAATTGAAACAGGAATTCGACGAATCTATTTTTCCAAAGCTTATGGAAGAATTGGACGTGTGGGTTAAACAAGCGGCTGACGTTTGTATGAATATTGACCGGCAAGTGGATTTGACCGGTTCACTGGCTAAGCCGTCTTCTCCTGAAGTCAATGGCTCCAAGATAAGCGCTGTAGCTTAATGGGCGGTTTCCTTATCATTCCGGCGAGATGCGCTCGATCATGATGCGCCAGGCTGCAGGTCTGCTTAGTTAGGGCGATAGTTAGATGAATTTAGATTTAAAAATTGAAAATGTAAAAGCACTGTTACAAAAGATTATGGCTGAACATGCTCCCGCGGTATTTGCTAACAGTTTTGGCGCCGAAGATGTGGTGTTGGCTGACCTGATCTGCAAGCATGCGCGGGATATCGAGATTTTTACTTTGGATACCGGCCGTCTGCCGGAAGAAACCTATCATCTAATACAGGAAGTCAAGGACCATTACGCCGTTCCCATTCACATTTATTTTCCGCAAAGTGCGGCCGTGGAAAAGTATGCGCGTGAATATGGTCCGAATGCTTTTTACGAAAGCGTGGAACTGCGCAAATCTTGCTGCCATATGCGCAAAGTAGAACCTTTGCGGCGTGCGTTACAGGGGAAGCAGGCATGGATCACCGGCATGCGCCGTGATCAGGCGATTACGCGCGCGGAATTGGTTTTATCGGAGTGGGATACCGAAAATAACATTAATAAATTCAACCCCTTACATGATTGGACGCAAAATGATGTGTGGGGTTATATCCGCAAGTTTGAGGTGCCTTATAACGCCTTGCATGACAAAGGCTATCCCAGCATCGGCTGCGCGCCGTGCACGCGCGCTATTACCGCTGGAGAGGATATCCGCGCCGGGCGCTGGTGGTGGGAGAACCCATCCGGCAAAGAGTGTGGTTTACATCCCAAAGAACCCGAGAGCAAAGTATCGGTGAATTGATTACGCTCGTCAGTTGTTTAGGGGGAGAGAGTGAAAATAAGAACATCTTAAGGGTAATCACCCTCTATAATACAATGGCGAGATTGGGAATAATTTTAAAAGGATGCAAAGGATGCTATGTCACGCCAGCGATTAAAATATTTAGATACTCTTGAAAGCGACATGTCACGCCAGCGATTAAAGCATTTAGAGACTCTGGAAAGTGAGTCGATCCATATCATGCGGGAAGTCGCCGCCGCGTGTCAAAACCCGGTTCTGTTATTTTCCGGAGGCAAAGACTCCATCGTCATGCTGCGTCTGGCCGAGAAGGCGTTCCGGCCGGGGAAATTCCCATTCCCGTTGATGCACATCGACACGGAGCACAACTTCCCCGAGGTTATTGCCTTCAGAGACCGGAAAGCCACGGAGTTAGGGGAGCGGCTGATTGTGCGTTCGGTGCAACATTCGATAGACGAGGGACGAATTCTAGTTAAAAGCCTCACGGAAAGCCGCAACATGATGCAAACCATCACGCTCCTGGATGCGATTACCGAGTTTGGCTTCGACGCCTGTTTCGGCGGCGCGCGGCGCGACGAGGAAAAGGCCCGCGCCAAAGAGCGCATTTTTTCCTTCCGCGACGAGTTCGGCCAATGGGATCCGAAGAATCAGCGTCCCGAGCTTTGGGACTTGTATAACACCCGCGTTCATCGGGGCGAGCACATGCGTGTTTTTCCCATCAGTAATTGGACTGAGTTGGATATCTGGCAGTATATCGCCAGCGAGAAACTTGAGGTTCCTTCCATTTATTACGCGCATCGTCGCGCTGTCATTCAGCGCGGCGGGGGATGGCTGCCGGTTTCCCGGTTGGCGCAGCCTGTTAACGGCGAAAAAGTGGAGAATCGCCTGGTGCGTTTCCGTACCGTCGGCGACATGAGTTGCACTTGCCCAGTCGAATCCGCCGCATCGAACCCGGAAGAAATTATAGAAGAGACGGCGGTTACGCGTCTTACCGAGAGGGGCGCCACCCGCATGGATGACAAAACCTCCGAGGCATCGATGGAGGTGCGTAAAAAAGAGGGTTATTTTTAAGTGTCGGCAATCATGACCGACGTTCTCCCTGCTACAGTCGATCTGTTGCGTTTTACCACCGCAGGCAGTGTTGATGACGGTAAGAGCACGCTTATCGGGCGTTTGCTGTACGACTCTAAATCAATTTTCGAGGATCAATTAGAAGCAATTGCCCGAACCACCGAAAGGCGGGGCGGCCAGGGAGTGGACCTTGCCTTGTTTACCGACGGGCTGCAAGCCGAGCGCGAGCAGGGCATAACTATCGATGTCGCCTATCGTTATTTTGCCACGCCTAAGCGCAAGTTCATCATCGCCGATACCCCCGGCCATGAACAATACACGCGCAATATGGTGACTGGAGCGAGCACCGCGAATCTTGCGATTATTCTTATCGATGCGCGCAAAGGCGTGCTGACACAATCACGGCGTCATGCTTATATCGCCGCTCTATTGGGTATCCCGCACATCATTGTCGCTATTAATAAAATGGATCTGGTCGATTATTCGCAAGAGGTCTACGAGAAAATCAAGGCGGAATTCGGCCTATTTTTCCAAAAGCTCGGTATCCGCGACCTGCGTTTCGTTCCGATCTCCGCCCTGCGTGGCGATATGGTCGTTACCGTGGGAAAGAATATGCCTTGGTGTGAAGACGAACCTTTATTAAGTTTGCTGGAAAATATAAAGATCGAGAGGGATTTGAACTTACATACTTTTCGTTTTCCGGTGCAGTTAGTCAGCCGTCCCCAAGCTCCCGGCCTGCACGATTTTCGCGGCTATATGGGACGTATTGAATCAGGCGGCGTAAACGTCGGGGACGAGATTGTGGTATTGCCGAGCGGTTATCCCTCGAAGATAAAGGAGATTCATTTTTATAATGATAAACTCCCCAAGGCTGTCGCGCCACAGTCGGTGATTTTAACCATCGAAGACCATCTCGATATTTCGCGCGGCGATATGATTGTGCATCGCATGCCTATGCCGCGTGCGGAGCACGCGAGCGCTCCGCATGTGGGTAAAGAATTAGACGCCATGCTTTGCTGGATGAATGAAGAACCGCTCGATTTAACAAAAAAATACCTGATCAAACATACGACTAATACGGCAAAAGCGGTCATCTCGCAGTTACATTACCGGGTCGATATTGACACCCTGCGGCAAGACACCATGGTATCGGAACTAAAAATGAATGAATTCGGCTGGGTAAGCATTAAAGTTCAAAAGCCGGTGGTCTACGATTATTATCAGGATAATCGCGCTACCGGAGGCTTTATCGTTATCGATGAAGTGACAAACAACACGGTCGCGGCCGGCATAATTTGTAAAAAATCGAAACACCTCTCGTTGATCCAATAATTGATTTTTCCGTTTAAATAATTGATGAAAACTAGTTTTTCATCACCCCGCTCCCCCTTTTCCTGGAGATCTTTTTTAGGCTTCTATTCAAGGGTTATTGGGGGCATAATTTCCTTTGTTGCCGACACAATAATCCCGGAGACGCCTAATGTCAGCATCTGTTTCCGCTATACTCCTCGCCGCCGGCGAGTCGCAGCGTATGAATGGACGAAACAAACTGCTGTTGTCCGTCGGCGGTGCGCCGCTGTTTCGCCGCAGTTTAGAAACTTTATTAAACAGTGAGCTGGGTGAAATCGTGGTGGTGCTGGGTTATCAACAAGAGTTGCTGCGGCCATTTATTTCCGGCGGCCGCATCAAGATCTGTTATAACGAAAATTATAAAGATGGCCACATGAGTTCCATTTACACCGGCTGGCAGGCGCTCCGCGAGCCGTGCGACGGGGTGATGATTTGCCTTGCCGATCAGCCATTCCTGACCTCAATGGACGTTAATACCTTAATAGCGGCTTTTGCCGGGCGCGGCCGGCACTCTATTGTTGTGCCCAGCTATCAAGGTCAACGCGGCAATCCGGTTGTTTTTGCCTATCAATATCGCGCCTCTGTGCTGCAAAATAATCGGAATCGCGGCTGCCGCTACTTAATAGACGAAAATCCAGACCAGGTAATCCCTCTGCAAATGGAAACCGATCATGTCATCACCGATGTCGATACGCTTGCCGCTTATGAAGCGGTGCAGCGGCGCTTTATGGTTGATTCCACCTTATCGGCGCAGGTTCAGTGATGGCGCAGGAAATTTCCGTCGTGCAGCTGGAAAATACCTTGGATGTGGCTCGGCTGCGGCGGGATTTTCCCCTCTTGCGGGAACATCGGGCGGGAAGAGAATGGGTCTATTTGGATAATGCCGCCACCAGCCAAAAACCAAACTGCGTGATCGAGGCGATTGCCGATTGTTATCGCCGTTACAATGCGCCGGTGCATCGGGGGTTATATGCACTGGCGCAGGAAGCGACCATCCGCTATGAAGATGCGCGTGCTCGCATCTCGCGTTTTATCCGCGCGCCGTCCTCGGAGCAAATCATTTTCACTCGCTCGGCGACTGAGTCTATAAATATGGTTGCACAGGGCTGGGCGGCTTCGCGTCTGAAGCCGGGCGATCAGGTTTGGGTGACGCGCATGGAGCACCATTCTAATTTTCTGCCCTGGCAACGTGTCTGTCGTGCAACCGGTGCTGAACTGTGTGTCATTGAATTAAACGCCGCCGGGAAGTTGGATTTGAGTACTTGTCCAGGTTTGTTCGGCCCGCGCACTCGCCTCATCGCATTATCGCTCGTATCCAATGTTTTAGGGGTGATTAATCCTGTTTCTGAGATCATACAACAAGCAGCGGAACAGAATATTGCCGTGCTGGTGGATGCCGCGCAGGCGGCTTCCCATATACCGCTCGATGTAAAGACGCTTGGCTGTGATTTCCTTGCTCTATCTGCGCATAAAATGTGCGGGCCGAACGGGATCGGCTTGCTTTATGCTCGGGCTCGGCGCCTGGAGGAAATGGAGCCGATGTTATTGGGCGGCGGTATGGTCGATCAAGTCGAAGAGCAGGAAGCTGCCTGGGCGGAGGCACCCGCAAAGTTTGAGGCAGGTTCGCCTAATCTTGCCGGGGCAGTCGGGTTTGCCGCGGCAGCCGACTATCTTGGCGGTATCGGCATGATTGCGATTCAGCAACATATCGCTGCGTTAACCCGCTATGCCATGGAGGCGCTCATGGCATTTCCCGATATTACCATTTATGGTCCGGACGCGGGGCAGCGAGCCGGAATTATTTCCTTCAATCTCGCCGGTATACATCCGCATGATTTAGTGCAGGCCGCGGGTGACGAGGGCGTGGCGCTGCGCGCCGGGCATCATTGTTGCCAGCCTTTGATGCATCGCCTTCGCATCACCGGCACCGCCCGTGCAAGTTTCGCGTTTTATAATACCGCAAGTGATATTGATGCCTTACTGGCCGCAATTGACAAGGCGCGCCGCTTGTTCGCCTAGGTGGTTATTTTGAACAACCAAGATTCGTTCAAGGCAGTTTTGCTCGACCACTATCGCCACCCGCGTAATCATGGGCGTCTGGACAAGGCCGATGTTGTTAAGAGAGGCCGTAATCCGCGCTGCGGGGATGAAGTGGAAGTCGGCGTTACGTTCGATGGTGATAAATTAGAAAAAGTAGTCTTTGCCGGGCGTGGCTGTTCAATTTGTATTGCCTCGGCTTCAATGATGACTGAGGCGGTAATAGGCAAAAACCGCAGTGAGGCGAGCGCTCTTTATCATCAAATCACCGGTTGGTTTTCCGATGATGCCGGCATGGAAGAGATCGCCCGTCCGTTGCAAGCACTGGCGGCGGTGCGCGCCTATCCGGCGCGCAAACGCTGCGTATTGTTGGCCTGGCAGGCGCTAAATGAGGCGTTATCAATAAATTGAGCGCAGGTCAGGCCGCTGGATTGGGATAACGTGCATGGGTGGCATTGATGGCATCAAGGGTTTCCCGATCAAGATTGACATCTACGCTGGCTAGATTTTCTTTTAATTGTTCCAGATTGGTAGCGCCGCTGATGATACTGGCGGTAAACCAACGGCTGCGCGCGAACGCCAAGGCCAGCGTACTTGGACGTATATTTATTTTTTGCGCCAATTCAACATAAGCGGCAACCGCTTCGTTTGTACTCTGTTTCCGGTAGCGATGGCCGAATTCCTTAAATAAAGTCAAACGCGCGTCAGGTGGATCTCCGCGGAGATATTTTCCACTTAAAACGCCGAACGCCATCGGACTGTAAGCCAATAATCCTAGGTTTTCATGCCGGCACACTTCCGCCAGCCCCATTTCGAATACGCGATTAAGCAGGTTGTGAGCGTTTTGGATGGAGACTACTTTGGGTAAGTCGCTTGCCTGCGCCACTTTGACGAATTCCGCTACCCCCCAGGGCGTTTCATTGCTTAAGCCGATATGGCGTATTTTGCCGGCTTTAATCATATCGCCGAGCGCAGCGAGCTGTTCGGCGATCGGTATCGTGGGACGTTCTTTGTCCGGGTCATAGAAGGTTTGCCCGAAGATGGGCACATAGCGGTCCGGCCAATGGAGCTGATACAGGTCGATGTAATCTGTCTGTAGCCGCTTTAAGCTGGCATTGACCGCCTGCTCGACATTGGTCCGGTCAATCGCTTTGGGTCCGCCGCGTATCCATTTAACGCGCCGCCCGGGACCGCAAATTTTGCTCGCCAGGACAATTTGATCGCGCTGCTGTTTTTTCAGCCAATGGCCGATATATTCTTCGGTTAAACCTTGGGTTTCTTCCCGTGTCGGCACTGGATACATTTCGGCGCTGTCAATAAAGTTGACGCCTTGAGAGAAGGCGTAATCCAGTAGTTGATGCGCTTCCGCCATGGAATTCTGTTGGCCGAAGGTCATGGTTCCCAAGCAAATCTCAGAGACTTGAAGACCGCTGCCGCCGAGCTTTTTATATTGCATACTGCGCCTTACGATTCCCGAGATCCCCGCTTCCGATTCGCCATATAAGTCAACAAACGGCTCGAATTAAATTACCATAGGATCATAATAAATAGCCATGCGGTAAAATTTTGCCGCAGTGACACTAGTGCTGAGGTAAGAAAATTATTAAGATGCAGACATTATTCTCACGAAGGTTTGAAAAATGAGAACTTGGCTGGTTACGGGAGGAGCGGGGTTTATCGGGTCGAATCTGGTGATAATGGCACGCAGACAGAAATGGTCGCGCATTATCAATCTGGATAAATTAACCTACGCCGGGCATCTGGAAAGTTTGGCCGAGTTGCAGGACGACCCCGACCATATTTTTGTCCAGGGCGATATCGCCGATAGCGCGTTAGTTGGTAAACTTTTGACGGAATACCAACCGGACGCGGTGATTAATTTAGCCGCTGAGTCCCATGTCGATCGTTCCATTCTCGGCCCGCAAACATTTATTAAAACCAATGTGGTAGGCACGCTTGCGCTGCTTGCGGGCACACTTCAGTACTGGCAGGGATTAACGCCGCCGGCGCAAGAAAATTTCCGTTTTCTCCAGGTATCGACCGACGAGGTTTACGGTAGTTTGGAGCCGTATGCGCCCGCATTTACCGAGATCCATCCCTATCAGCCTAATTCGCCCTATGCCGCTTCCAAGGCAGCGGCCGATCATTTGGTGCGCGCTTACCAACGTACTTACGGTTTGCCGACCTTGACTACCAATTGCTCTAATAATTACGGTCCTTATCAGCATCCGGAAAAGTTAGTTCCATTAATGATTCTTAACGCGCGTAGCCGCAAGCCGTTGCCGGTGTACGGTGACGGCAAGCACGTGCGCGATTGGCTTTACGTCGAAGACCATTGCGCCGCTCTGCAATCGGTGTTGGAAAACGGACGTCCCGGCGAGACCTACAATATCGGCGGAAATTGCGAGCGCACGAATCTGGAAATTGTCACCGTTATCTGCCGCATGATGGATAATTTATTTCCCTTAGCCGTGCCCCACATTCGCTTGGTTTCCCATGTTGTAGACCGGCCCGGCCATGACCGCCGCTATGCCATCGACTCCAGCAAGATTCAGCAGGCGATGGATTGGCAGCCCAGCACAAATTTTGAACAGGGCATAGCCCAGACCGTAAACTGGTACTTAAGCCATCCAGAGTGGATCACTGCGGTTTGTTCCGAGCAGCATCAGCAGTGGATGGATTTGAATTATGACCGGCGAGGCGCGAGTTAATGAAGGGAATTTTACTGGCCGGCGGCGCCGGCACGCGGCTCGCGCCCCTTACTAATATTATCAGCAAGCAATTATTACCGGTATACGACAAGCCGATGGTGTACTACCCGTTGTCGACGTTAATATTGGCCGGCATCCGCGAGATTCTGATCATTTCAACGCCGCAAGACTTGCCGCGCTACCGCGAGCTATTCGGCGATGGCAGCCGTTTAGGGCTGCATTTTTCTTACGCCGAGCAGCCTCGGCCGGAAGGCATCGCCCAGGCTTTTATTTTGGGACGCAAGTTCATCGCCGATGAACCGGTGGCGTTGATCCTGGGTGATAATATTTTTTATGGCCAAGGCTTGGGAGCACAATTACGCGCGCTCGCTTCGGCCGAGAAAGGTGCTACGGTATTCGGATACCGGGTGAAAGATCCGCAGCGATATGGGGTTGTGGAGTTCGATGGCGCCGGCCGGGTCGTCAATATCGTGGAGAAACCGCAGCAGCCAAAATCAAATTACGCTGTGACCGGCCTCTATTTTTATGACCATCAGGTGTGCGACATTGCCGCTTCACTCAAGCCTTCGACCCGTGGAGAACTGGAAATCACCGATGTTAATCGCCATTACCTCGCACAAGGCGAGCTCAGGGTGGAAAAGCTCGGGCGGGGTGTTGCCTGGCTCGATACCGGCACGCACGAAGCGCTGCAACAGGCGGCCAATTACATCCAGGCGATTGAAAGCCGCCAAGGTCTTAAAGTGGCGTGCATTGAAGAAGTGGCGTTTGAAATGGGGTTTATTAGCCGAGCGCAGCTTAAAGCTATCGCCGATTCGATGGGACATGAGTACGGTGCTTATCTACGCGATGTGGCGGCACAGGCGGGGTTAAAGGAGAAATGATGAAAGTTTCAGATACGCCGTTGGTCGGGCTTAAACTGATAGTCCCTGATGTCTTCCCCGATAATCGCGGTTATTTTGTAGAAACCTATCATGCGACCAAATATGATCTGGAAGGGTTGGATGAGAGTTTCGTGCAGGACAATCTTTCCCACTCCAAAAAAAATGTGCTGCGCGGCCTGCATTATCAATATCCTGGCGCGCAGGGGAAATTGATTTATGTGACGCAGGGCGAGATCTTCGACGTCGCGGTGGATATACGCAAAGATTCGCCGACCTTAGGCAAGTGGTATGCGGTAACCTTGTCCGCGCAAAATCACCGGCAGCTTTACATTTCTCCCGGCTTCGCTCACGGCTTTTGTGTGCTGAGCGATACCGCCGAGGTTATTTATAAGTGCACGGATTTTTATAATCCGGCGTACGAGCACACCCTATTATGGAATGATCCGACGCTTGCTATAACTTGGCCGGTAGCGCAGCCTATTATTTCGGAAAAGGATGCCGGCGGTAAACGTTGGCAGGAAGCCATGTTGCTGGGATAAGCAGTTTGTGAAGATTCTTCTCTTCGGTCGTGATGGCCAGCTCGGTACGGCGTTGAGCAAGCACCTGCAAGGCAGGGATGGGTTTAAAGCTTACGGCAAAGCCGGTCTCGACCTGTGCAATCTGGCGTTTTTGCGCCAAACGATCCTGCAAGAAAAGCCACAGGTTATTCTCAATGCCGCGGCTTATACCGCGGTGGATCAAGCCGAATCCGATCAAGATGCGGCTAATCTTATTAACAGTGAGGCGCCGGGCGTCATGGCAGCCGCCGCGCGCACCGTCGGCGCGTTGCTGGTGCATTATTCCACCGATTATGTTTTTGACGGCAGGGCGTGCATACCTTATACCGAGGACGCACCGGCTCATCCGTCAGGGGTTTATGGTAAAACTAAACTTGCCGGCGAACGGGCGATACGTGCCGCGGGGGCCGCGCATTTAATTATCCGCACCGCCTGGCTATATTCGTCTGTCGGCAAGAACTTCTTACGAAGCATTTTACGTTTGGCGCAAGAACGCGATGAATTGCGTGTCGTGAACGATCAGACCGGCAGTCCGACTTACGCGGCCGCGGTCGCCGAAGCAAGCCTGCAAATGCTCCCGCAGGTTATCGCTAAGGGCATCGACGAAAGCAAAATCGGCACGTTCCATATGACCTGTCAGGGCGCGACAACTTGGTATAGTTTTACTCATAAAATCATGCAATTAGCCGATAAACCTCAAGTCCGGGTTACGCCCATTACCAGCGCCGAATATCCGACCCCGGCACGCCGTCCGGCCTATTCGGTATTGGATAACAGCAAACTTGCGCGCGTGTTCGGCATTACCTTACCGCATTGGGAGCAGGCGCTGAAACAATGTATGATGGAGCATGAATCAGCAAAATAGTTTTGCGGTCCTGAGTGCAGACGGGCCGCTGACGGCGGAGATACCCGGATTTGCGCCCCGCCGCAGCCAGCAAGAAATGGCGGCGCGTATCGAGCAAGCTTTGGCTGAGCACGAAGTGTTCGTCGCCGAATCCGGCACCGGCACCGGCAAGACCTTCGCCTATCTGGTGCCGGCGCTGCTATCAGGCAAAAAAATACTCATTTCGACCGGCACCAAAAATCTTCAGGACCAACTCTTTCGGCGCGACTTGCCTTTAATCCGTGATGCCTTGGGATTTCCCGTCAACATCGCTTTGCTCAAAGGACGCGCTAATTATCTCTGTCTGTATCGTCTTGAACGTACCGAACTGGATCAGGGCGCGGGGAACCGGCGCCGGTTCGCCGAATTGGCCAGGATACACGATTGGGCCGGCCGCACCCGCAGCGGCGACATCACTGAAATAAGCGACGTACCGGAAGACTCGGAATTATGGCCACTGGTTACCTCGACAGTGGATAATTGTCTCGGCAGCGCTTGCAAGCATTACGAGGCGTGTTATGTCAACCGGGCGCGACGTGAGGCGCTGGCAGCGGATATACTGGTGATTAATCATCATTTGTTTTTTGCCGATTTGGCTTTACGCGAGGACGGCTTCGCCCAATTATTGCCGGGCGCGGATGCAGTGATCTTTGACGAAGCGCATCAGTTGCCGGAGATCGCCTCCAATTTCTTCGGGCTTGCGTTGAGCAGCCGTCAGTTATTAGACCTTTGCCGTGATGCGGCAACCGAAGAGCTGAAAGAACACAGCGCCGTCGCCGGTCTGGCGCAGGCGGCGCAAGCAGTGGAAAAAGCGGTTGCCGAGTTCAGGTTGGCGTTCGGCATAACGCCGCATCGCGCCACCTGGAATAAGGCGGCGGGAGAGAACCGCTTTGATAAAGCATTAGCCGGTCTTAAAGCGCACGCGCTGGATTTTTCTTCTCTTTTAGAACAAGCCGCGGTTAAAGGCCAGGGGTTGGCTAATTGCGCGCGCCGCTGTCAGGATTTGCTGGAGCATTTATTGATGATCAGCGAATCTCCACCTGCCGATCACGTCGTTTGGTACGAGACCACCGCGCGCGGCTTTGTGTTGCATCTTACGCCTCTGGATATCGCTGCCGTATTTCGCCAACAACTCGACGGTTACCGGAAAGCGTGGATATTCACCTCCGCCACCCTGGCGGTCGGCGGCAGCTTCGCGCATTTTCAATCTCAATTGGGGTTGGAACAGGCGGCGACTGAACTTTGGGATAGCCCGTTCGATTATGCCAATCAAACGCTGTTATATATCCCGCCCGGTTTGCCGACACCTCCGGCGGCTGACTATACGGAACGCGTAATTGACGCGGCATTGCCGGTGCTACAGGCCAGTCGGGGCCGTGCCTTCGTGTTATTCACCAGCCACCGCGCCTTGAAGCAAGCGGTCGAATTATTAGCCGGAAAAATCAAATTTCCCTTATTAGTCCAGGGCAGCGCGCCGCGCTCCGAACTATTAGAGCAGTTCCGCGCCGCCGGGAATGCGGTACTGCTCGGCACCGGTAGTTTCTGGGAAGGGGTGGACGTGCGCGGTGAAGCGCTCTCCTGCGTTATTATCGACAAGCTGCCGTTTGCGGCGCCGGATGATCCGTTGCTGCAAGCGCGCGGGGAAGCGCTGGAAGCCGCCGGCCGCAGCCCGTTTATGGAATATCAATTGCCGAATGCCGTGATTGCGCTTAAGCAAGGTGTTGGCCGTTTAATCCGCGACACCCATGATCGTGGCGTGCTGATGCTGTGCGATCCGCGCCTTATGAGCAAGAGCTATGGGAAAATCTTTCTTGGCAGCCTGCCGCCCATGCCATGCACCCGGGATGTCGCGGAGGTGAAACGTTTTTTTAAGCAAATGTGCCGGCCTCAGACCGCGCTCACTACCGGTTTCAAGACGCAACATTGAAAATACTGGCGCTCGATACTTCCACCGAAGCTTGTTCGGCCGCTGTCGTCATAGACGGCGCGGTATATGAGCGCTTTGAATTGGTGCAACAGCAACACTCGGCGCGCATTCTGCCGATGGTGCAGGAAGTATTGGCGGAAGCGGAGCTGGCGTTGAGTCATTTGGACGTTTTGGCTTTTAGCCGCGGGCCGGGATCGTTTACCGCGCTTCGCATCGGCGCCGGCGTGGTCCAGGGATTGGCATTCGGCGCGGACTTGCCGGTAACACCGGTATCTTCGCTTGCCGCTCTGGCCCAAGGCCGGCAGGCAGAACGGATACTGGCGGCGTTTGATGCGCGTATGCTGCAAGTATATTGGGGCGCCTATGTCAGAAATAGCGAGGGGATCATGGAATTGCAGGGCCGGGAGATCGTCGTTGCGCCGCAGGAAGCGCCGCTGCCGGATGGCGAAGGTTGGCTGGGGGCCGGCGGCGGCTGGGATCGTCATGGGGAGAAATTGCTGGCGCGTTTAGGTTTTTACCTGGGTTCTCCGCCCTGGCAGCCGCATTGTTATCCACGCGCGCGGCATGTGGCGCAATTAGGCGTGGTTGCGTTCAACCGTGGTGACGCGGTTGCGGCGGAGAATGCGGCGCCGGTGTACCTGCGCGATGAAGTGGCGAAAAAACCAAAGGCTAAAGCTTAATATCAGGGATGACTTTTTCAGAGTTTCCTTAAGATGCGGCAGCGGCGTGCGAATCCGGCCGCTTGGGATGGATGCGCGCCACTTGAATCGCAGTGCCGCGGGTGCGCATGACTTCAACCAGATAACCGTTCAGTAATAAGCTGGTCCCGACTTCGGGAATGTCCTCCAGATATTCCACGATCAATCCATTTAACGTCTTCGGCCCATTGGTCGGTAACTCCCAGCCTAGCGTACGGTTGAGTTCGCGTATGTTCGCGCTGCCATTGACCAGAAAACTGCCGTCTTCCTGCGGATGAATATCTTCCATCGCGCCCGGGGCTTGCGTCCTGAAGTCACCGACGATTTCCTCCAGAATTTCCTCCAGCGAGACCAGGCCCATCAGATCGCCGTATTCATCGACCACTAGGCCGGCGCGCCGCTTGACGGTCTTGAAGTTCAGGAGTTGAGTATGTAATGGCGTTCCTTGTGGAATGAAATAAGGTTCGACAACGGTTTGCATAAAAGTATCGCGGTTAAAATTGCCGCTGTGCATCAAAGGCAACAGCTTGCGCAGATGAACGATACCGACGATATTATCGAGCGTGCCGCGATATACCGGCAGGCGCGTAAAATGGCTGCTCGCCAATCGGCTTAATATATCGTCCCATTCCGCGTCCAAGTCGATGCCCTCAATTTCCCCGCGTGGGACCATGACATCATCGACCGTGATATTTTCCAGGTCTAAGATCGCGAGGAGCATGTCCTGGTGGATTTTAGGAATGAAAGCGCCCGCTTCCATGACGATTGTGCGGAGCTCTTCTGCGCTGAGTTTGTCGCCTGGCTTAGGTTGCACGGAGACGCCGAATAAGCGCAAGAATTGGTTCGCAATGATGTTAACCAGCCAAACTAAGGGGTATAGCAATGTTAATAATGGCCGTAGGACGTAAGCCACCGGAAAGGCGATTTTTTCCGGATGCATAGCCGCCAAGGTTTTGGGGGCGACCTCGGCGAAGATGAGCACTATCAAGGTCAGAAGGCCGGCGGCGATGCCGATCGCCGCTTCGCCATATAATTCCAGGGCAAGCAAAGTGGCGACCGAAGAAGCGGCGATGGTGGTAAAGTTGTTTCCCAGCAGGATTAAACCAAGCAACCGGTCGGGACGCTCCAGCAGCCTGCTTGCCAGTTGTGCGCCACGGTGTCCGGATTCCGCTAAATGCCGCAGCCGGTAACGGTTCAAGGTCATCAGACCGATTTCAGCAGCGGAAAAAAACGCGGATAGAACGATCAGAAAAATCAACACAGCGGTCAACGCGCCGAGAGAAATATCAGTCAAGTTTTATCTGCCTCATGCTTTTGGGGGGCGCTACTCTAACGTATCGCGTCATCGGCACCCGAAACGAGAGTTCCTGGTGTACATCGTCATCTCCCTAAGAGTATCTCCAGCACAAACTTGCTCCCAAAATAGGCGAGGGCAAGCAACGTGAATCCGCTCACGGTCCAGCGTATGGCGTTACGGCCACGCCAGCCAAATCGCCAACGGCCGACGAGCAGGATGGCAAAAGCGAGCCAGGCAAATATAGATAGCACAATGTGGTGGGTGAACATTAAGGGTTTACCGAACAAGGCTTCGGAAAAGAATATTCCGCTAATGAGCGTCAAGGTAAGCAGGAAGAATCCCAGTGCTATCAACTGGAACATGAGCTGTTCCATAGTCTGCATAGGCGGCAGGGTGCGCATGAATCCGCCCGGCTGTTTATGGCGCAAATGACGCTCCTGGATCGAAAGCATGAGGCTCTGTACGACCGCAATACTCAAAAGACTATAGGCCAGTATCGAAATGATAATATGGCTGAATAATAACGCGGAGGTATAAGGCGCGGGGATATTCCGGCTCGGCCAGGCCCACGCTGACAGCACGGTTGCCGCCGCCGTCGGCATGATAAAAATTCCCAGATTTTCTATCGGTTTGGACAGCGCGGTTGCTAAGAATAAGGCAACAACTACCCATGCCACCAACGAGACGGCGCTGGTGAAGCCGAGATTAAGCCCGCCGTCCACCCGCATACCGGAATATAAAATGACGGCATGCAGCAGGGCGGCGATAACGCCAAGGCCGATCGCGCTAAGTTTAGCGCCGCGGCCGGTATTGGCGCCGGCCAAGCGCCGCCAAAGCAGCGCGCCGGCTCCAACATACAGCGCGGTGGCAAGGAAATTTAGCACGGAATCAAGCATAATCTAAATAAATATTGAATTAATCACATCATGGCACAAGTAGCCGGGTGATTAAAAGCCGCGTCGCGGCGATGGGCGAAAACTTCCTTATAACAATTTGGGAATTAACCATGATACCCACTATTACCCGGTTTCGGCTTACTGAGTATGGTAAGCGCTTCCTTGTTCCCATTGCCGCTGGTTTAATTGTCTTGTTCCTGGCGTTATTCCTGCAAATGGGTTACGACGATAGTGAATTCACGCAACGCGTTGAGGCGATCGCCTACGATCTGCGTTTAAGGGCGACTTTGCCCAACACGGTCGACGATCGCATTGTGATTATTGACATTGATGAGCCCAGCCTGGCGCGCGAAGGTCATTGGCCGTGGCCGCGGGAAAAATTGGCGAGGATGGTGGACAGGCTATTTGAAAAAGGCGTTGCGGTACTGGCATTCGATATTGTATTTGCCGAAAGCGACGAGAATACCGGCATTACGATTTTAAAGAACGCGGCGGAAAAAATGTTCTCCACCCAACCTGAGTTTATGCGCGCAATCGAAGCGCTCAAGCCGCAATTGGATCGCGATGCCATTTTCGCCAAGAGCTTACAGGGCCGTCCGGTCGTATTGAGTTATTATTTTAATTTTGATGCTAACAGGACCGACTCGGTCGGGATTTTGCCAGCGCCCGCTCAATTGCTGCAGGATCTCAACCGCAAGGGCATCGATCTTCCGGTCGCCGCCGGTTTTGGCGCGAACTTGCCGGTATTACAGGCCGCCGCGCGCGGCGCGGGCTATATCACTACCGAGCCTGATGTGGACGGCAACTTCCGCCGCATCCCCATGCTGGTTCGTTATAAGAATCATTTTTATGCGGCGCTGGCGCTGGAGACGGCACGGGTTTATCTCGGTGCGCAGCATATCCAGCCGGTGTCGGTAAAATTATGGAAAGACATGTATGCGGTGGAAAAATTAATTTTAGGCGACTATGAAGTACCGACGGATCGGCATGGGCGGGTTTTTATCCCGTTCCGCGGGCGGGAAAAAAGTTTTCCCTATATCTCCGCGACCGATGTATTACAGGGCTCCATAGATAAAAAACAATTGGAAGGAAAAATTGTTCTCGTCGGCACCACTGCTGCCGGGCTAAAAGATCTGCGTTCGACGCCGGTGCAAGCGGATTACCCCGGGGTCGAGGCCCATGCCAGCGTGATTTCCGCCATTTTGGATACTAAAGGCGGGCAACCATCGCGGCAGCGCTTTTACCAACGGCCTTCCTGGGCGCCCGGCGCCGATGCCGTTATTTTGCTGATTCTCGGCCTGATACTGGTTTTTCTGTTACCGCGGCTGACCGTGCTGCCGGCGGCCTTTGTTACCCTCGGCGCGGCATCCCTGCTGCTGGGACTGAATATGCTGATGTGGCTGAACGGCGTGGTGCTTGCGCTCGCTATTCCGCTGTTATTTATCTTGGTTTTATTCACCTTGAGCACTGTCTATGGTTATTTGATTGAATCGCGCAGCCGGCGGACGTTAATGGGTGTCTTCGGACAGTATGTGCCGCCCGCCTTGGTGGATGAAATGAGCCAGGGCGCGGAGAATTTCGGCCTGGAAGGAGAAAGCCGGGAAATGACCGTCTTATTTTCGGATATCCGCGGCTTCACGGCGATGGCTGAATCGCTGACCCCCGGCGAACTCAAGAATTTATTGAACCGCTTTTTTACCCCGATGACCCGCATTATCCATGCGCATCGCGGCACGATCGATAAATATGTCGGCGATCTGATTATGGCGTTCTGGGGCGCGCCATTGCACGATGATCAGCATGCCAGGCATGCCTTGGAAGCGGCGATGCAGATGTTGGAAAGGGAAGCGGAACTTAAACAGGAATTTGAACAATTAGGGCTGCCGGCGATCAGTATCGGTATCGGGTTAAATACCGGCAATATGAATGTGGGCAATATGGGCTCGGAATTCCGCATGGCCTATACCGTCATCGGTGATGCGGTTAATTTAGCCTCGCGTCTGGAAGGATTGACGCGCGTATATGATGTAGGGCTGGTAGTAAGCGAAGCTACCAGGGCCGGGCACGCCGATTTATTGTATCGTGAACTTGACCGCGTGCGGGTAAAAGGCAAACAAAAAGCGGTGACGATCTATCAACCGATCGCCTACAATGACCGCGCTACGCCCGAGTTACGCCAAGAGCTCAATCTTTATCATCAGGCGCTGCGGTTATACCGTGATGCTGATTGGGACATGGCGGAATTGCAGTTCCTGGCATTAAGCCAAAAATATCCGGAATGCCGGTTGTACCACCTTTATATCGAACGCATACAATACTTCCGTACAAGTCCGCCCGCCCCGGAGTGGCGGGGCGTGTTCGACTATACCAGCAAATAAGGAGCGAATGTTTACTAATCTCAGCGAGCGCTTACAAGCAACCTTAAAGCGATTGCGCGGCGAAGGCCGCTTGACCGAAGATAACATGGCGCAGGCCTTGCGCGAAGTGCGCATGGCTTTGCTTGAAGCCGATGTGGCATTGCCGGTAGTGAAAACTTTTATCGAGCAGGTGCGCACGCAGGCGACGGGCAAAGAGGTGCTGCAAAGCCTCACGCCCGGCCAGGCGGTGATCAAGATCGTCTCTGACGCGTTGATCGCGTTGATGGGCAGTGTCAACGATGGCCTTAATCTGGCCGTGCGCCCGCCCGCCGTCATTCTTGTCGCCGGGCTGCAAGGCTCCGGCAAGACCACCAGCGTAGCTAAACTTGCGCGTCTTTTGCGCGAGCGTAATAAGAAATCAGTGCTGGTTGCGAGCGCCGACGTCTATCGACCGGCGGCCATCGATCAATTAAAAAAGCTGGCCGAGGAGGTGGGAGTCGCTTTTTACCCAAGTTCCCCTGAGCAGAAACCAACAGACATTGCTCGTGGCGCGATTGCGCAAGCGGCAAGCACGCTTGCTGATGTCGTGATTATCGATACCGCCGGGCGACTGCATGTGGACGAAGCCATGATGCAGGAAATCCGCGCCCTGCATGCGGCCATCAATCCAATCGAGACCTTATTTGTCGTTGACAGCATGACCGGCCAAGACGCGGTGAATACCGCGGCGGCGTTTAATCAGGCGCTGCCGATAACCGGCGTGATCTTGACGAAGGTGGATGGCGATGCGCGCGGCGGCGCAGCGTTATCGTTACGCCAGGTTACCGGCAAGCCGATCAAGTTCTTCGGTGTAGGTGAAAAAACCGACGCACTCGAGGCATTTCATCCCGACCGCCTGGTTTCCCGGATTTTAGGCATGGGCGATGTGCTGACGTTAGTCGAGCACGCGCAGCGCGAAGTCGATCAAGCACAGGCGCAGAAGCTGGCGCAAAAGCTCGGTAAAGGCAAAGGATTCGATTTGGAGGATTTTCGCGAACAAATCAGGCAAATGGAGCAAATGGGCGGTATCGCAAGCTTGATGGACAAGTTGCCGGGTTTATCCGCGGCGGCAAGAGAGCAGGTCGACGACCGCCAGACCCGGCGGGTATTGGCAATCATTAATTCCATGACGTCGCACGAGCGGCGCTTTCCCGATATCATTCGGGGCTCGCGTAAGCGCCGTATTGCGCACGGCTCCGGCACGGAAGTGCAGGAGGTGAACCGGATGCTCAAGCAATTCGCCCAAATGCAAAAAATGATGAAACAACTCGGCAAGGGAAATTTAGCCAAAATAAGGCGTAATATAAAAGGGAAATTTCCTGGTACACCGTTTTAGCTGACGAGCGGTTGATTTTTATTTACAAAATAGCGGCATAGAGTATATAGTCGAGGCCGGTTGGCAAATGCATCGGCATACGGGCCGGTCATAAAACAAGGAAAAGGCGAAACATGACTAGCGTGAGTAAAGTTAAAGAACGCCGATCAGGCACCCAGGAAATGATCGCCAAGCTTACCGCCGAGCGCGCGCAGATGTGGGTGCTCTATTGCCAGGTCGCCGGCTTACCGGGGTTTGTCAGAGACAAGCCGATCCCGGCGCTATTACAAGAGTTTTGTCAAATTTTGATCGATTATATCGCGAGCGGCCATTTTGCTCTTTATGAGAGAATTGCCAACGGCGCCGAGCGCCGCCAGCAAGTCGCCGATCTCGCCAGCCAGCTTTATTCCCGCATCGCTCAATCCACCCAGGCCGCGCTCAACTTTAATGACAAATATGATAGCGAAGATCATTGCGAGCATATAGAGGTATTGTCGCAGGACCTGTCCACATTGGGAGAAGAACTGGCAGCGCGTATCGAATTGGAAGACAAACTGATTAAGGCGCTAAGCTAGTTTGATTCAATAGAAAAATAAGTCGGCGACACCGACTGCATTATATTATTAACCCAAAACCAACATGGACGTTATCGGCGCTCACATTGGCTACTATTTTGAGGGAATGGAATATTGCGCGTCAAACGCCTGGCCGCTAACGCCGCGGCTGTCCGGGCGCATTAAATACAAGTAACTAAGGAACCTCTAAATAGGTCATTCCCGCGCAAACGGGAATCCAGAAAACTGCGGCAAAGCCTGGATGCCCGCTTCCGCGGGCATGACGGTTTGCGACTTAATCAGAGCTTCCCTAAATAATAAGTTCTGGTTCAGAAGCAAATCCCAACCCCTCCATGCATCGCAGCCGTCTACCCCCTGGTGCGCAAACGCCTCGCACAGCCAAGTTTAACTCGAAACCCCTGCACGCTTTTTAACACAAGCACCTATAAGACGACAATAAAAATACCCCCAAATCCCCCTAAACTTTTCCTCAAATCTCTGGATAACTTGTCGGTAACACAAAGACCAAGAGTCTTTGGTTACGGTTGCACACCATCAACAACAAACCTGCTC
>DATGVQ010000224.1:0-10190 GCA_035300145.1 Acidiferrobacterales bacterium
CCCCGCGCTTTTGGATTGGGCTTCCTTCAGACCCCACCTCGCGATGACGCCCTTGCCCTTCTCCTAGCCTTCGGCTCCTCCTTTACCTGGCTCGGGGACTTTCACCCCGATAGTTCTGTGCCATGCCCGGCACACACGCTGTGCTTCAGCGGCCGGCGTAGCCGATCCGCTGCAAGCGCTTGTTAACCTCGATTGCACCAAGCCGTGCGACACCTTTTGCTTGAATATCATTTATCCCGTCAACAAGGGTTTGAACATTGAACTTCTCACCACGAAATACGATTTCTTTGTTAGTTGGATCATACATACGCATTATGTCTTCATCCTTGATTGCATCTCCGGCGATTGCTTTTCGTGGGCCGACCATGTTGTCAACTATGATCTTATTCGGGCTTGCTTCAGCCCACTCGTCCAATCGCTCGTCAAAATGTTCAAAATGGTCACGAAGTTTACGATTTTGTAGTACATGACCTTCTTGCACAGAAAGTTGTGCCCTTAAATGGTCGCCTCGTTGCCTCGCTTTCTTTTTCTTCTGGCGGTTAATACCCCCAGGTGGCCACAACATACGAGAGACGGCGCTACTGTGCTGCAGAAAATCACCCGCCTCTCTAAAAAACTCTGAGGGATTTTGGTTTGATAAAGCCTCATTCGCCTTTTGTACGGCACCGATAGCGTATTCGCACTGACGAATCAATTCTCGGAGATATACGCTTTCTATGGATTCGTCCATGACGATTGGCGGACTGACTACAAATATATGTCCGATTTGATGGGATGAATTACGTCATTTTTGACGCATAACATTCCTGAATCATGAACAATCATAGAGTTAGCCTAACATAAGGTCTGCCTCTGCGTGAAGTTGCCGTTGTTTTTTTCGCCCCTTCAGTCGCGCCGAGCACCGGAGGGCGACGAGGATCAGGCCCGCTGATTTTGCGGGGCGCGGTAGGGACCGCGCGTTGGCCGCAGCACAGGGATGTGCTGTCGGCCAACCCCCTCGCCGACCGAGGAGCGCAGGGCACCGCGAAGTTTGCGGCGCGAATGCGGGGTGTCATTTCTTTTGGTGACTTTTCTTTGGACAAGCAAAGAAAAGTCACCCGCCCGCGGTGCGGAAACCGCAATTATTGCTGTTTAGCCGCGCGAAGCGCGTCTACTTTATTATCAACCTAAGACCTTTTGATCGAAGATCAAATTAAGGGTAAACCTCACCCCAAATCCGGTAATATCCGTCGGGATATGCCCCAACCCCCCCTTATGGTTACCGGCGGATAAATCGATATGCACCCATGCCGCGTCCCCGGAAATAAATCTTTTGAGAAACACCGCCGCCAAAATATGATCAGCCTCAGCCCCGAGGGTGCATTGCTTGATATCGGCGATATCGCTCTTCAATTCCTTTTCATAATCCGCATCAATCGGAAACGGCCACACGCGTTCGCCGGAGGTTTTGCCTGCTTCAATGATCTTGGGTAACAACTCCGCCCGGTTGCTGACTGCGCCGCTATAGCGCGTGCTGAGCGCTTGCATACAGGCGCCGGTGAGCGTGGCATAGTCGATGATTAATTTTGGCTTTTGCGCCGAAGCTAAAACTAGCGTGTCGGCCAGCACCATGCGGCCTTCGGCATCGGTATGCACGATTTCTATCGTCGTGCCGTTGGCCGCGGTCACGACCTCATTCGGCTTATACGCCTTAGGGCCGATATGATTTTGCGCCAGCGCCAGCCAGCATTCGACCGGAAAATCGACGCGCAATTCGGTGAGGGCAAGCAAGGTGCCGAGCGCGACCGCGCTGCCCTGCATGTCTTCGTGCATGCCGTACATACCCTTCGCGGTTTTGAGATTGGTGCCGCCGGTATCGAAGCAAATGCCTTTGCCGACCAGGGCGAGCAAGGAAGGGCGCGTCTTAGTCTTGGGCGCGTAGCGCAGCCGTAAAATTCCGGCGTCCGGTTCCGGGCTGCCTTGCGCCACCGCCAAAAATGCGCCGGTGCCGCGTGCGCGCAGTCTTTTGCTGTCCAAGAACTCGGTTTTCCAACCATAGTCGCGCGCGATTTTTTCCACCCGCCGCCGGTACAGTGCCGGTGTGAGTTGGTTCACCGGCAAGGCGGTGAGATAGCGCGCCAGGTTGTTACCCTTGGCTTCGGCAATAGTGCGCTTATAGCCATCGCTGCTTTTGCATCCATAAATATTGACTTCGCGTAAGACATGTTGCTTTTCCGGTTTGCTGCGGTAGTCCGGCATGGCGAAATCGGCGGCAAGCGCCGCGGCCATGACGGCTTCGCACGCGCGTTCCCCTAAAAGCATATCCGTTCCATAAAAGGCTATTGCAAGCTGCTCGGCGGAAGTGTGGGCCGCGACCAGCTTGCGCGCCAAAGTTAAAAGTTCAAATGCATCTTTAGCCGCGTCAATCGTGGCGAGAGAAACATGCGTGCCGATGTTGTTGGGCAGGTCGGTGATAAAAGGATCACTGGCGGAAGATTTAAAATTCTGTCGCTGCATGCGTTCATGTAACACTTCCCCATAAGGCAAAAGCTGGAATTTTTTAAATGGCGCTGGCAGTAAGATAATGAGGTTTGTGTAAATCTCACTCGACTTATGGGATAATTGTTCTAGGTTTTGCTTAATTTTTGGAGTTCTAAGCTGCATATTCTCTGATCCTTATTTTCAAGGGATGGACACGACTTGACCTGTGCAGGTAAAAAAACGATCATACGCCGCGCTTGAGCCGGTGAGTATTACTCGGCGATATCGAAAGAAAAATGAATGGCTCCTAATTCCCACCATTCTTATTGGGAACACCCATGAAACCTGCTGATCAAAAACGTCTGTTGCGTGAAATGATCTTCTTCCGGCGTTTCGAGGAACGCTGTTTTGAAGGCTATATGGAGCGCAAAATCGGTGGATTCTTGCATCTGTACTCGGGACAGGAAGCGATCGCAACCGGGGTACTGGAAATGGCCAAGCGGGGCCACGATTATGTGATCACCGGTTATCGCGACCACGTGCACGCGTTGAAAGCCGGCGCGCCGGCGCGCGAAGTGATGGCTGAGCTATACGGCAAAGAGACCGGCTCTTCCCGCGGCCGCGGCGGCTCCATGCATATTTTCGATCCGGCGGCAAAGTTTATGGGCGGCTATGCCCTGGTCGGCGAACCATTCCCGCTCGCCGCCGGCCTCGCTCTGGCTTGCAAATATCAAGGTACGGATCAAATCTCGATATGTTTTCTCGGCGACGGCGCCAATAATCAAGGCACGTTCCATGAAACTTTAAATATGGCGTCGGTATGGAAGCTACCGGTGTTATTCGTGTGCGAAAATAATTTATACGCCATTGGTACGCGCATCGATCGCTCGACCGCGGTGCTGGACCAATATAAACGCACCTGCGGTTATGACATTCCTTCCAGCCAACACGATGGCCAGGATATTGAAGTGGTCATGGAGGCGGCGAAGAAAGGCATCGACCATGTGCGTAGCGGCAACGGACCGTATTTCCTGGAATTTCTGACATATCGTTCGCGCGGCCATTCCATGTCGGATTCCGCCGCCTATCGTCCTAAGGAAGAAGAAAAGCAATGGGCCAAGCGCGATCCGATTTTGATTTATACGGAAAAACTTAAACAGGCCAAGGTCATCACCGATACCGAGATCAAGGCGCTGGAAAAAGAAGTGGGCGATGAGATCGAGAATGACGTCATTAAATTCGCTGAGGAAAGCCCCGAGCCGCGGGTGGAAGATTTAACTAAGTATTGCCTGGATGACAATCCCGATCCGCGCTGGATCGGCCCGCTGCATACAAAGGGGACGGGACATGGCTGAGATCGCTTATTGGGAGGCAATTCGCCGCGCGCATGACGAAGAGCTGGCGAATGATCCGAACGTCATTGTTATGGGTGAAGACGTCGGTGTTGTCGGCGGCACTTATAAAGCGACTTCCGGGCTGTATCAGAAATACGGCGAGAAGCGCATTATCGACACCCCTATCTCGGAAAATTCCTATACCGGCATCGGCATTGGCGCTTCGATGGCGGGCATGCGCCCGATTATTGAAATCATGTCGATCAACTTCGCCTTGCTGGCGCTCGACACGTTGATTAACGCCGCCGCCAAAATTCGTTACATGTCCGGTGGGCGCGTGTCCTGCCCCATCGTCTTGCGCACACCGGGCGGTACCGCCCACCAATTAGCGGCGCAGCACTCCGCGCGCTTAGCGCGCGTGTTCATGAGCACCTCCGGCCTGCGGGTAGTTACGCCACGCGGTCCTTTAGATGCTTACGGTATGCTTAAATCGGCGGTACGCTGCAACGACCCGGTGATTATTATCGAACACGAGCGCATGTATACCATGCGCGGCGAAGTGCCCGATACCGAAACCTTCCGTCCCTTGGAGGGCGCCGAGGTGGTGCGCGAAGGCACGGATATTACGTTGATCGGTTATAACTACAGTGTGCACCTGTGCCTGGGGGCGGCGGAAAAACTCGCTAAACAGGGCATCAGCGCTGAAGTCATTGATCTGCGCGCATTGAAACCCATCGATCGTGAAACGATCCGCCGTTCAGTCGAGAAAACACATAAAGTATTAGTAGCGGAAGAAGATGAAGCCGCTGTCGGAGTTGGTTCCGAGATCATTTCCACTGTCATCGAAGATTGCTTTTTTGCTCTGGATGCGCAGCCTATGCGCGTGCACGCCGCCGACGTACCGGTACCTTATAATTATACCTTGGAAAAAGCCGCCATTCCGGATGTAGAGGATGTTTATCAAGGCGCGTTGCAGGTGTTAGGGAAGACGTAAGGGGATTATTTGCCGCGAGCAGTGGGTTGCCGCGGAGACGCCTAGGTGCAGGAAATTTTTATTTTTTGAGGCAGGGAATGAACATAAAAACTTTCTCTTATTATCTTTGGTCTCTGCAGTGATGGTTATTCTTAAATAGGATGGTCCATGGCTGAACCCTATGTGATAAAGATGCCGCAGCTTTCCGACACCATGACCGAAGGCACGCTGGTATCGTGGGAAAAAAGCATCGGCGAATTCATCACCCGCGGCACGGTGGTCGCCACGGTCGAAACCGACAAGGCGATCATGGACGTGGAGGTGTTCCACGAAGGTTATTTGTCCGGTCCGCTGACGCCGGTCAATACCGTCGTGCCAGTAGGCGCGGCTATCGGCCAGTTAGTTCCTACGCCGGAAGAGGTGAAGCGGGAGGGGACCTCTGCACCCGCGCTCACATCGACCCAAGCCAAGCCCGAGAAGCAACAAGCCACGCCGCCACTAGGTGCGGCTAGTCCTAAGGCAGCTGCCTCCGCCGGCGCCTATGCCATAAAAATGCCGCAGCTTTCCGATACCATGACCGAAGGCACGCTGGTGTCGTGGGAAAAGAACATCGGCGATTTCATCACCCGCGGCACGGTGGTCGCCACGGTCGAAACCGACAAGGCGATCATGGACGTGGAGGTGTTCCGCGAAGGTTATTTGTCCGGACCGCTGGTTGCCATCAATAGTGTTGTGCCCGTGGGCGAGGCAATCGCCTATTTAGTCAATGATGCCAAACAAGCGGTAGATACCAATGTCGAAGCACCGGCGGCCAGGCCGGTAGTGGCCGAACCCGAGCCGCGCTTCGAGCCGTCCGGCACGCCTAAGGCCAAGACCAGAATTCCGGCCATGCCGCATGGCGCGACACCGGCGCCGCGTCCGCGCACGGGAAGCGCAACCCCGTATGCGCGGCAGTTAGCCGGGGCGCATGGCATCGATATTAATAGTCTTAAGGGTTCGGGGTCGCGCGGCGTGATTGTCGCGGCCGATGTGATGAGTGACGGGGGACCGAAAGTCCAGGCCAAGCGCATCTTCCAGGTGCCGCGCGTCGGCCGTCCTATGGACAGTATGGAAAAGGCGGTCAGTCACAATATGGAATATTCCCTGTCCATGCCGTTGTTCCGCGTTACGATTCGTCTTGCGCCTGAACGGTTGATTGCCGCATCGAAAAAAGCCGGTGTTTCGCTGACGGTGGCACTGGCCAAGGCGACAGCGTTGGCGATCCAAAAACACCCACGGGTGAATGCGGTTTATCAGCACGAAGACCGCATCTTGGAGCGCGAGCAAATCGACGTCGGCCTTGCAGTCGAGACTGAAGGTATGGGGTTAGTAGTGCCGGTGTTGCGCAACGTGTTGCGCCGCGGTTTGGGCGAGCTCAATGCCGAATGGAAAGATCTGGTCGCCCGTGCGCGCGGGCGCCGGCTCAAGCCGCAAGAATATTCCAACCCGACCTTCAGCATTTCCAATATGGGCATGCTGGGGGTGTCTCAGTTCGACGCCATTCCCGCACCCGGCACCTCGGCTATCTTCGCCATTGCCACCAGCGGCGCGCAAGGCATGCCGGTGACCATTACCGCCGATCATCGCATTATTAACGGCGCCGATGCGGCGAAATTTTTAAATACCTTTAAAGGGCTGGTCGAACAGCCGGAGGCTTGGTTAAGCGACGGTGCGGCAGTACCGGCGGCAAAGGGCGCGTCTCCCGCCATAATTACTTCCGGCAAATGGGATTATGAGGTGGTTATCATCGGCGGCGGGCCGGGGGGCGAGGATTGCGCGCGCGAACTTGCCGACCATGGCAAGAAGGTGGCGATGATTAACGACGCCCCGTTTCCCGGCGGCGAGTGTCTCTGGCGCGGCTGTATTCCCTCCAAGACATGGCGCGCGAGCGCCGACCGCATCCGCGACCGCAGGCACGATGCGCATCTCGGCGTGCTCAATACCACCATGCCCAAGCTCAACTGGAGCAAGCTGGAAAAGACCCGGCGCGCCATCCTGGAGACGCGCGGCGAAATGGCGCTAAAAACGGATAAGGGGGTGAAGATCGAGGTCAAGCAAGGCTTCGCCTATTTTGAATCGGCGCATAGCATCATTGTCGATACCTCCGCTAATACCAAAGATCCGCATGTGCGGCAGGCGCCGGGCAACGGCGACGCGCAGGGACGCGCAGGAGCGGCCAAGAAGACCGAGCGTATCAGCTTTGGTGCCGCGGTTATCGCCGCCGGCGCGCCGCCGTTTGTGCCGCCGATCCAAGGCAGCCATCTGCCGGGCGTGGTGACTTCCGACACTATTTGGCAACTTAAAGCGCCGCCGAAAAAATTAGGCATTATCGGCGCTGGCGCCATTGGCTTGGAAATGGCGCAGATTTTCGCGGACTTCGGGGCCAAAGTAGTGGTGTTGGAGGCCAACGACCGGCCGTTGGCGGAAGTAGAACCGGAGATCGCCAAGACATTGGCGCAGCTTTTAACCAAAGAAAAGAATTTAACCCTACTAACCTCGGCTAAAATAAACAAGATTTCCGGCAAACCCGGCGCCATGAGCTTGGCCTATACCGATGCCTCCGGCAAAGCGGCTGCCTTTAAATGCGATTATGTCTTAGTGGCGACCGGCAAACGCCCGGTGCTCGCGCCATTGCAGCTCGATAAAGCGGAGATTGTAAGCGAGCGCGGCGCGATCAAAGTTGACCAGTATTGCCGCACCAATGTGCCGCATATCTTCGCCGTCGGCGATGTGATCGGCGGCCTGATGCTGGCGCATACCGCCGCCCATCAAGGCCGGGTGGCGGCCTCCGCGATTTTGGGCGAGCGCCTGCAATATCAGCAGGAAAAAGACTGCGGCGTGATTTTTACCCGCCCGCAAGCGGCGTTTGTCGGCTTATCGGCCGAGCAGGCGAAGGCGCGTGGCGTCGACGCAGTTGAGGTTAAGATGCCGATGAATATCGACGCCAAGGCCATGATCACGAATGAAACCGACGGGTTGATTAAAATCGTCGCGGATAAAAACAGCCATCGCATTGTCGGCGTGCACTTTCTCGCCGACCATGCCGATACCCTCATTGGCGAGGCGGTGATGATGGTCGCGGGAGAATTGACGTTAGAGCAGGTGGCGCACGCCATCCACCCGCACCCGACCCAAACCGAGATGTTCGGCGAAATGGCGCGGCGGCTGCTCGCACGTTTGCGGCGGACGCAGAAAACCACCGTCTAAAAATTAAACTGGATTTTGCGCGCGGATAACGGTAAGTTTTCCAATGCTCTTAATGAGTATTTCTCCACGTTAGCTCCTTTATCGGGATAAGTGTCAATGCCCAACATCAAAAAAGTAGTGCTTGCCTATTCCGGCGGCCTGGATACCTCGGTCATTCTGAAATGGCTGCAACAGGTTTACGGCTGTGAAGTCGTGACATTTACCGCCGATATCGGCCAGCGGGAAGAAGTAGAGCCCGCGCGCGCGAAGGCCAAACAGATGGGTATTAAGCAGATATACATCGATGATTTACGTGAGGAGTTTGCACGCGATTTTGTTTTCCCGATGTTCCGCGCCAACGCCATCTATGAGGGCGAATATCTGCTCGGCACCTCAATCGCCCGTCCCCTCATCGCCAAGCGCCAGATTGAAATCGCGAACGAAACCGGCGCCGACGCGGTCGCGCACGGCGCCACCGGCAAAGGCAACGACCAGGTGCGCTTCGAACTTGGCTATTACGCGCTTAAGCCGGATGTGCGCGTGATCGCCCCTTGGCGCGAGTGGGATCTCACCTCGCGCGAAACCTTGTTGGCCTATGCGGAAAAGCACGGGATTCCGGTGGAAATGAAGCGCGGTAAAAAATCGCCATACTCGATGGACGCCAATCTGCTGCACATTTCCTACGAAGGCGCGGTGCTGGAAGATCCGTGGGTCGAACCTGAGGAACAGATGTGGCGTTGGTCGGTCGCGCCGGAAAAGGCCCCGGACCGCCCGACTTATGTCGAGCTTAAGTTTGCGCGTGGCGATATTGTCGCGATCGACGAAAAAAAGATGTCTCCCGCCCGGGTATTGGAGACGCTAAACGAATTAGGCGGCAAAAACGGCATCGGCCGGCTGGATTTAGTGGAAAACCGCTATGTCGGCATGAAATCGCGCGGGTGTTATGAAACGCCGGGCGGCACCATTATGCTCAAGGCGCACCGCGCGATCGAGTCGCTCACTTTGGACCGGGAGGTAGCCCATCTTAAAGATGACCTGATGCCGCGCTACGCCAGCCTGATCTATAATGGCTATTGGTGGAGCCCCGAGCGCAAGCTGCTGCAGGGCCTAATCGATGCCTCGCAGGTGACGGTAAACGGCAGGTTGCGGCTAAAATTGTACAAAGGCAATGTGACCGTGGTAGGGCGGGAATCCATTTCGGATTCCTTGTTTGACCC
The DNA here is from genome assembly GCA_035300145.1 of Acidiferrobacterales bacterium. Lineage (GTDB taxonomy): Bacteria > Pseudomonadota > Gammaproteobacteria > Acidiferrobacterales > DATGVQ01 > DATGVQ01. The sequence continues at coordinate 9,210 of DATGVQ010000224.1, forward strand.
CACTATCGCCACGTTTGAGGACGACGCCGGGGCCTATAATCAAGCCGATGCCGCTGGATTTATTAAATTAAATGCCCTGCGTATGCGCATCGCCGCGCGTTTACGCAAAAAATCTTAAGCCGAACCCCAACCTCCCCCTATTTAGCCCATTCCGGCAAGCTTTTTGCACGGTTTTTACCTCATAAATACATTTATACATTTTTTTGCAACTTCACGCATGGATGGATACGAATGCCTAAAATTAAACGGTTGGAGTGGTTTTTCGTAGGCTGGCTTTATCTTTTGCCATGCACGGCAATGGCCTCTTTGCAGGACCCCGCGCAGATCGAGTTGACTTTCGGTGTCGTACCTCAGCAGTCAATCAGCAAGCTTGCCGAAATGTGGACGCCCGTTCTTCAGTACCTTAGCGCAAAAACGGGTTATGTCATTCATTTCCGCACCGCTAAGGATAGGGCCACTTTTGAGCAGCGCCTGGTGGCACAGGAATACGATTTAGCCTATATGGACCCCCATCACTACATCGTGTTCCACCGTTCATCAGGTTATCAAGTGTTTGCCAAGGAGAAGGATAAAAAACTCCAAGGTATTATTGTCGTGCGTAAAGACAGTTTTTATCATGATCTCGCCCAGCTTCAAGGACAAACTATCGCTTTTCCTGGACCGGCTGCTTTTGCCGCCTCCTCGTTACCCAGGTTTTATCTTCAAAAAGCAGGTATCACCATTACCCCACGGTATGTGGCGTTTCACGACTCGGTATATCGCTCGGTTGCCAAGAGCATTTATCCTGCCGGCGGCGGGGTCATGAGAACTTTCAATGCGCTCGATCCTGAGGTGCGCGATCAACTGCGCATCTTGTGGGTCTCCGAAGGTTATACACCGCATGCCATCGCCGCGCATAAACGAGTCGCCCCCACGATTATAGCGCGCGTGCAAAAGGCAATGATGGACATGCACCGTGATGCCGGTGGTCTCGCTTTATTA
>DATGVQ010000225.1:0-14611 GCA_035300145.1 Acidiferrobacterales bacterium
TTGCTTCATTGTTCAAACACGTAGCGTGTTTGAAAAATCCGCAGGGAGCGGATTTTCGCGTTAGCCCCGTAGGGGCTTGGCGCAGGGATGCGTCAAGCAAAAATGGCGGTACGTCCCTATACCGCGACGGGCAGGAAGCCCAAGTGCCGCGGTAGCGCAGGGAGGCGCGAGAGCGGCCACCGCAGGGTGTTGAAAAACGAGTTTTTCAACACCCTGTTAGATGTCGCGCCTCGCTCGTCGTTTTAAACCATACTCTTCAAGGATTTTAACGGCAGCACTTTTACCACATTGCGCGCCGGTTTGGGTTTAAACATAACCTCCTCTTTGGTAAAGGGATTGATGCCCTTGCGCGCCAGAGTAGCGGGCTTGCGGATCACTTTGATTTTCAGCATGCCCGCAAAGTTGAATACCCCGGGTCCATTTCTCAGGTCTCGCTGGATTAAATTAGCCAACTCCTCAAAGACAGCGCTGACTTCCTTTCTTTTCAAGTTGGTCTTGTCGGCAATATGCGCGATAACCTCTGACTTTGATGTCGGCTTTTTACCGTTAGGTGAAGCATTATTGTTTGTCGCCATGGATTATCCTAATTGTTAAAGGTGGAGTTAAAGGCGTCATAAAGTAGCATAAAAATCGGCTGTTAATAAATAGCATAAACACGGTTTATATTGCCTAAAGAGGTAGGCCATGGGAACCCCTTAAGGCTATAATAGTTGTTTTATCGAACGTCTAACCCCATACACCGGCGAGGGGTTTAATGCCGGGAGGGTTTCCATGCCGATCTATGAATATTTATGTCAAGTATGCGGGCATGCGCTGGAGGTGCTGCAAAAGCTCAACGACCCGGTTTTGGTCGCGTGTCCCGCCTGCGCCAAGCCGGCGCTTAAAAAGCAAGTCTCCGCCGCGGGTTTTCAGCTAAAAGGCTCGGGCTGGTACGTTACCGATTTCAAAAATAAGGGAAATAAGGACAATAATGACAATAATGACAGTAATAAGGACAAACAGAAACAGCCGGCCTCCACCGAGGCCAAATCGGAATCCGCACCCTCGTCTGAATCCAGTACCTCGGCAAGCGGCACCGGGAGTTGCGGCAGCGGCGGCTGCCATTAACTAATGGGTCGCCTACGCCGTTATGTCACCGCCGGGCTGTTGGTTTGGGTGCCGCTCGGCGTCACCCTTGTAATCATCAAATTGCTGGTCGACGTAATGGACCAGATTCTGCTGCTGTTGCCCGCCCCTTACCGGCCGGAGGCGCTGCTCGGTTTTTATGTGCCCGGGTTGGGTGTGGTGCTTGCGCTGATCGTAGTGCTGGTGACCGGTGTTGTCGTTGCTAATTTATTCGGCCGCAAGCTGGTGGATATCGGCGAACGCCTGGTGGCGCGCATTCCGTTGGTGCGTTCGATTTATTCCGGGGTTAAGCAATTGTTGGAGACGGTGGTTTCCAACAACGGGTCGTTCCGTAAGGTAGTACTGATAGAATACCCGCGGCCGGGGCTCTGGACCGTGGCGTTTTTAACCGGCGAGGGGCAGGGGGAGGCGCAGCTTAAGACCGGGCAAGACGTGATCAATATTTACGTGCCGACCACCCCGAATCCGACCTCGGGTTTTTTCCTGATGGTCCCGCGCAAGGATGTTATCGAGCTCGACATGTCGGTGGACGAGGGGCTCAAAATGATTTTATCGGTGGGGGCAGTGGTGCCGGGGGCGAAAAAAGACGTATTTATACAAAGCGTTCGCTTAAGTTCCAAGCTTTAAATAAAATAGCCATCTTTTCCTTTCTGTAGTTATCTTCAGGACTCTAAAAACATGCGCAGTCATTATTGCGGGCAGCTCGGCCCCTCTCTCGTCGGCCGGTCGGTTACGTTATGCGGGTGGGCGCAGCACTGGCGCGACCACGGCGGCGTCATCTTTATCGACCTGCGCGACCGTACCGGCCTGGTGCAGGTGGTATTCGATCCGGCTAATACCCAGGTTTTTTCTCTGGCTGAAAGCGTGCGTAACGAATATGTGCTGCAGGTAGAGGGCCAGGTGCGCAAGCGTCCGGCCGGAACCGAAAATCCGCATCTGCCTACGGGTCTAGTCGAGGTAGTGGGTCTGCAAGTCGAGATCTTGAACAAGTGCGAGGCGCTGCCGTTTCAGCTCGACGAGCCGGGGGTGAGTGAAAGCGTGCGCTTAAAATACCGTTACCTGGATTTGCGCCGCGCGCCTATGCATAACAATATCAAACTCCGTCACGCCGTGACGCGCACCCTGCGCCGCTTTTTAGAAGACCAGGATTTTACCGAGATCGAGACGCCGATCTTGACCCGCTCCACCCCCGAAGGCGCGCGCGACTATTTGGTGCCGAGCCGCACGCATCCGGGCCATTTCTTCGCGCTGCCGCAGTCGCCGCAGTTGTTCAAGCAGCTGTTAATGGTGGCGGGTTTCGAACGTTATTTTCAGATTACGCGTTGTTTCCGGGATGAGGATTCGCGCGCCGACCGCCAGCCGGAGTTTACCCAGTTGGATATCGAGACCTCGTTTATGGATGAAGAGGGGATTATGGCTCTAATGGAAGAGATGGTGCGTATGTTGTTTAAGACGGTGTTGGATGTCGATCTGCCTAAACCGTTCCCACGCTTAAGCTATGCTGAAGTGGTGGCTCGCTTTGGTATCGACCGGCCGGATCTGCGCATTCCCTTGGAACTGGTCGAAGTGGCGGATTTGATGAAGGCGGTGGATTTCAAGGTGTTCTCGGGTCCCGCCAACGATCCCGCCGGGCGGGTGGCGGCGGTGTGCCTGCCCAAAGGCGGCGCGCTGACGCGGAAACAGATCGACGATTATACGACATTTGTCGCCAACTTTGGGGCCAAGGGACTGGCCTATATTAAGGTCAATGACGCCGGCGCCGGGCGCGAAGGCCTACAGTCACCGATCCTCAAATTCCTGCCGGATACCGTCATCACCGCGCTGCTGCAGCGCACCCGGGCGCAGAGCGGCGATCTGATATTTTTCGGCGCCGGCGAGGCCAAGGTCGTGAATGACGCCCTCGGCGCGCTGCGCGTGAAGCTGGGCCACGACCGCGATCTGCTGGTCCCCGGCTGGCAGCCGCTGTGGGTGGTGGACTTTCCGTTATTTGAGTACGACCCGGACAACAAGCGCTGGCAGGCGATGCATCATCCATTCACGGCGCCAAAGCCGGAAGATGTGGCGCGCGTCGACTTTGATCCCGCCAACGTCTTGGCGCGGGCTTACGACATGGTTTTGAACGGTTCCGAGATCGGCGGCGGTTCTATCCGCAGTCACACCGCGGCGGTGCAGGAAAAGGTTTTTGCCGCGTTGGGTATTGATGCGCAAGAGGCGCAGGAGAAATTCGGTTTCCTGCTGGAGGCGCTTAAGTTTGGCGCGCCGCCGCATGGCGGCATCGCGTTCGGCCTGGATCGTCTGGTGGCGCTCATGGCCGGCGCGGATTCGATCCGCGACGTTATCGCCTTCCCCAAGACGCAGAAGGCCTCGTGCTTGCTTACCGATGCCCCGAGCGTAGTCGATGATAGACAACTGCGCGAGCTGAATATTAAGTTGCGTAAGCCGGTGGAGAAGACAGGTGACACTTAGCCATGATGACGCCGTCAAAAAATACAAACGGCCGGAATCGGTATTAGTGGTGGTGTATACGCGCACCGGCAAGGTGTTAATGCTGCGGCGCGCCGATCATCCGCAATTCTGGCAATCAGTCACCGGCAGCTTGGAGTGGGATGACGAGACTCTATTGGCGACTGCGAAACGCGAATTACAGGAAGAGACGGGTTTGGCGATGGACGGATTGCGCGATTGGGGCAAAACGAATCGCTATCTAATCTTCCCGCAGTGGCGCTACAAATATGCGCCTGGGGTTACGGAGAACACCGAGCATGTGTTCTCTTTGGAAATCCCGGCCGAAACCGCGATTACCCTCAATCCCGCCGAACACGGCGAATACCAATGGATGGGCTTTGAGGAAGCGGCGGAAAAGGCGACATCGTGGAGCAACCGCGATGCCATTCTTGCTTTGATCACCGCGTTTACCAAGGGCCGGCAGGCCGGCTAATAATTTTAGCATTCACTATATGCTTTATTTGTTGGTTATAATGGCTACCAATTTATTTGGAGTTCATTACGGAAAATCCCTATAAAGGTAAAACCGGTTTCACGCGCCTGTGGAATGCGTTGTGTTATTCCTTCTCAGGTCTGGGCGCCGCGTTTCGCCATGAGCCGGCGTTCCGTCAGGAGGTCGTGCTGGCATTGATCCTGATCCCCACTGCCTGGTTGTTACCCGTTAGTCTGCTTGGCAAAGCATTAATGATCGCGAGCGTTGTACTGGTGCTGATCGTGGAATTACTCAATTCCGCGCTAGAGGCGGCGGTGGACAGGGTCTCGCTGGAGATTCATCCGTTGGCAAAACGCGCCAAAGATATGGCAAGCGCCGCGATATTGTTAAGCCTGATCAACTGGGGCGCAGTATGGTTGCTGGTGTTGTTGAACAACGATTAGCATTAGCAGAGTGCTGAAAAACGAATTTTTCAGCACCCTTTAGCTCCAAGTCGCTGCCTGCGCGTAAACCTTCGTAACTAAGCATGGCGCCGCAAAAAGAAACAGTTGTCCTGATTCATGGCCTGTGGTTCTCGGGCTGGAGCATGGCGGTTTTAAAGCGGCGTTTGCAGCGCCAGGGTTTTGATGCACGTATTTTTTCCTATAAATCGGTAACGCGTGATTTACGGCAAAATGCGGCGGGGCTGCAACAGTATCTCGCTTTGCTCCCTGCTGCACGGATTCATTTCGTCGGCCATAGCCTCGGCGGTCTGGTCATCCGCGCACTGTTTCACTTCTACCCCCGGCAGCCGCCGGGGCGCATCGTTACCCTCGGCACACCGCATCGGGGTAACCAGGTCGCCGCGAAATTATCTCGCTACGCCTGGCTGCGGCCTATCATTGGATATGGCATGCAAGCTTTGCTTGCAGGTGAATTGGAAATTTGGCATCCGCCGCCGCGCGAAATCGGTGTTATCGCCGGCAACTTGAGTTTAGGTGCGGGACGGTTAGTGGTTCCACATCTATCCAGGCCGAATGACGGAACCGTCAAGGTAGCGGAAACTCATCTGCCGGGCGCCGCCGATCACATCACATTAAAGGTGTCGCATTTCGGGATGTTGTTCTCGCCCCAAGTCGCCCGCCAAACCGCTCACTTCCTCCGATCCGGCCGGTTTGATCATTAGTTCGTAGTTACACGCGTTCTGAAATACCGACCAGGCGACTGAGGGCAAGAGGATCGCGCGCGAGCTCGGCGCTCCTGGCGCGGTGCACGATGCGGCCGCGTTCCAGCACCACCGCCTGATGCGTCATGGACAGGGCGATTTCCGCGTGCTGCTCGACCAGGATGACACTCAGGCCTTCCTGTTCAATCATGCCGCGGATCGCCACCGTAAGCTCCTCCACGATCACCGGCGCCAGGCCTTCCAGGGGTTCGTCCAGCAGCATGAGGCGCGGGTTGAGCATGAGCGCGCGGCCGATGGCCAGCATTTGTTGCTCCCCGCCGGAGAGCTGATTGCCGTGATACCGGCGGCGCTCGCTAAGACGGGGAAATAAGCGGTAAACGCGTTCGCTGTCCCAGGGTCCGGGGCGGCCGGCGACTTGCAGATTTTCATCCACCGTGAGCGAGGCGAAGATCTCGCGTTCCTGCGGCACCCAGCCCAGGCCCGCGGCCGCGCGCCGATGCGGTGGGAGGGCTTGCAGGTCCTGCTGGCGCCAGCGCAGCTCACCCTTATGTAGCCGGGTGTGGCCCATGAGCGTCGCCATGAGGGTGGTTTTACCGACGCCGTTGCGCCCCAGCACCGTCAGCGCCTCGCCCTCGGCCACCGCCAGGGTAATCTCTTCCAGCACCACCGCATGCCCGTAGCCGGCGTAGACGTCGGTCAGCCGCAATAGCTCAGGCACGGCGTTTGGCTCCGAGGTACACGGCGCGCACGCGCGCATCGTCGGCGATCTTGCTCGGCGCGCCCTCGACCAGAATTTCGCCCGCGACCATCACCGTAATGCGTTCGGCGAAGCGCATGACCAGACGCATATCGTGTTCGATGAATAGGATACTGATCCCGCGCGGCAGCGCGGCGATGACCTCGAACAATTCCTCGCTTTCCGCCGCCGGGATGCCCGCCGCCGGTTCATCGAGCAGCAGCACCTGCGGCCGGCAGGCGAGGGCGAGCGCAATTTCCAATAATCTTTGCCGGCCATAGGGAAGTTCGCGCGTGACCTGGTTGCAAACGTCGGCTAGTTTAAGCTGCACCAACAGCGCGTGGGCCTCCTCCACGGCGTCACCTTGGGCAGTGAGGTGGCTGAACCAGCGTCCGGTCACGCCTAGGCGCTCGCACACCGCCATTGTCACTGCTTCCAATAGGGTGAGATGCGGGAATAAGGTGTTGATTTGAAAGGTGCGCGCGAGTCCGCGCTTGACGCGCTGATCCGGGCGCAGGCGGGTGATGTTTTCGCCGGCGAGCCAGATCTGGCCCGCCGAGGGTTGCAGGACGCCGGTCAGCAGATTGATGAAGGAAGTCTTGCCCGCGCCGTTCGGTCCGATCAAGGCGTGGCGTGCGGCCGCGGCCAGACTGAAGTTGACATTTTGGGTAACCGCAAGCGCGCCGAATTCCTTACACAGATTGCGCGTTACTAAAACCGGTTGGCTCACCCGCTGCCCCCGCGCTTGTGCGCGATCCATTTTTGCAGCCGCGCCAGGCCGCCCAGCAGTCCGCCGGGCACGAACAGCACGGTGATCACCAGGATCGCGCCGAGCCAAAAAAACCAATAAGTCGGGCTGATGCCCGCCAGCTTGTCCTGGGCAATGAGATAGACCGCGGCGCCGACGAACCCGCCGTACATCAGCGCGGCTCCGCCCAAGATCAACATGATTAATACCTCCGCCGATCGCTGGAAGCTCAATACGTCGAGCGCGACGAACTGGGTGGTCTGCGCGAGCAGCGCACCGGCCACGCCCGCGAGCGCCGCGGCAAACGTGTAGATCTTGACCAGCCGGGCGCGCAGCGGGATGCCGATCGCCTGCGCCCGCCGCGGGTTATCGCGGATGCCGCGCAGGGCAAGCCCGAACGGCGAATGCATCAGGCGCCGCGCCAGCAGGAATAGCGCGAACGCGACCGCGAACGCGTAGATAAAGCTGACCCGTCCGTATAGATCGAAGCGGAACCGCCCCAGCAGCGGCCACATCTCGATCCCCTGCAATCCATCGACGCCGCCGGTGATGGACGAAGCGCTGTTCGCCGCCTCGAACAGCAGCAACCCGAGTCCCAAGGTCACCATCAGGCGGGTCAGCTCATGGCCGCGCACCACGAGATAGCTGGTGAGATAACCTAACACGCCGCTGACGATCGCCGCGAGCAGCAGGCCGCTGAGCGGTTCGCCCCAACCGGCGCGCGCGAGCAAGCCGGCGACGTAAGCGCCGGCACCGAAGAACGCGGCGTGGCCTAGAGTGACGATGCCGGCGTAACCCAGGATCAAATCCAACGACAGCGCGAACAGACCGGAAATTAGTATTTGCGAAGCCAACACCAGATGCAGCGGGAACAGAAAAAAGACGGAGGCGGCGAACGTCCAACACAGGATTTCCCAGCCGCGCCAGCGCTCCGCCGCGCGCGGCGCGGCGATGTCGTTGCCACCGCTCATGTCGCGGCCCTGCGCCCGGTGAGCCCTTCCGGGCGCAGCAACAGCAGCAGCACCATCACCGCGTAAATCACGAACGCGCCCACTTGCGGGATATAATATTTGCCGGCGACGTCGCTCACGCCTAACAGCAACGCCGCGGCCAGGGTGCCCTGAACGGAGCCGGCGCCGCCGACCGCGACCACCAACAGGAAATACACCAGGTACTTAATGGGAAATGCCGGGTCGAGCCCGAGCACGTCGATGCCGAGCGCGCCGCCGAGCCCGGCCAGCCCGCTGCCCAGGGCGAAGGTGATCTGGAATACCGCGCCGACGTTGATGCCGATCCCCGCCGCCATGCGCTGATTGTCCACCGCGGCGCGCACCTTGGCGCCGAAGCGCGTGCGTTCCAGGCCGAACACCAGGGCCAGGGTAATGGCGGCGCCGACGCCGATCAGAAACAGGCGGTAGCGCGACAGCTCCAATCCCAGCAGCGAGAGCTGGCCGCTGAAATACGCGGGCAGGCGCACCGGTTGTTGCGCCGACCCCCAGATGTAAGTGGCCGCCGCCATCGCCATGAAGATTAAACCCACGGTAAGCAAGACCTGATCGAGCGACGAAGCACGGTACAGCGGCCGGTAAAACGCGCGCTCGCACAACAACGCCGCGGTCGCAACCACGATGAACACGACCGGCAAGGTGGCGAGGAACGGCCAGCCTGCGTTCATCAAGGTAACCGCGAGATAACCGCCGGCCATGGCGAACGCCCCATGCGCCAGATTAATGAACCCCATCAAACCCATGGTGACCGACAGACCCACGGAAATCAGGAACAGCAGCATCCCGTAGGCCAGGCCGTCGAATACCACGCCCAGGAAATTCAGCACCATGGCTTAGCGGAAACGCCTATTCCTTGCCGGGGTCCTTCACCATCGGGAATTTATCGAACTCGACGTTGTACAACTTGCCGTTTACCTTCTCCACCCTGCGCACATAGACGGTCTGCACGATGTCGCGCGTCTGCGGGTCGATCATAATCGGGCCGCGCGGGCTGTTCAGCTTCATGCCCTTCAGGATCGCCATCGCCTTATCGCCGTCGATCACCCCGTTCAGCTGTTTCACCACCTCGTAAATTGCCGCCATGCCGTCATAGCCGCCGACCGACATAAAATTGGGGCGCAGCTTATCGCCGTTCAAGTCGGCATAGGCCTTGACATAGGCCTTGTTTTCCGGTGAATCGTGCGCGGCGGAATAGTGATGCGTGGTCACCATGCCCAACGCGATGTCGCCCAGCGCCTCCAACACGGTGTCGTCGGTCACGTCGCCCGGCCCGATGAGCTTAATGCCCGCCTTCGCCAGTCCACGGTCGGCGTAGGCCTTCATCACCCCGACCGCCGCTTCCCCGGCCGGAATGAATACGAATAGGGCGTCCGGCTTCGCGTCCTTGACGCGCTGCAGGAACGGAGCGTACTCCGGATTTTTCAACGGCACGCGCGCCTCGCCGGCGATCTGGCCGCCCAGCTTAGTAAATACTTTTTTGAACGTGGCTTCCGCATCGTGGCCGGGACCGTAATCCGTAACCAAGGTATAGACGTTGCGGATGCCGTTTTTGTAAGCCCATTCGGCGATGGGCGCGGTGACCTGCGGCAGCGTCATCGACACGCGCGCGATGTACGGCGATTTGGTGGTGATGATCGAGGTCGCGGCGTTCATGATGATCATCGGCACTTTGGCTTCCGTCGCCACCGGCGCGACCGCCATGGCGTTCGGCGTCAGCCCGAAGCCCACGATGAATTGCACCTGGTCGCGCGTCACCAGCTCTTGCGCCAGGCGTTTCGCTATGTCCGGGGCCGGGCCGGTGGTGTCCTTGTAGATCACCTCGATCTTCTTGCCCGCGACCGTATCGCCGTGTTCCTTCATATAGACTTTAATGCCGTTGCTGATCTGCTGCCCGAAGTCGGCGAACGGCCCGGAAAATTCCGCCAGTACTCCCACTTTGATCGTATCTTCCGCGTGGGCGATCGGCGCCAGCATAAAGGCGGCGCAGCCCAGCAACATATGAATAAGTTTTTTAATGCTCATGGTTTTGCTCCCCTTGGGTTGGACGGAACGGAGTGTCTTGGTCAGCCGCACTAGGCTATAATCGCTGCTCTGCGTTAATCGGCAGTCCACATTTAACATATCACCATTTAAAACCGATAACAAAGGTTGAATCCGCTTATGCAAGCCGTCCCGCCCAAACCCATCGATCCCTTGCTGTTTCGCAAGGTTGTGGGCAATTTTGCCAGCGGAGTCTCGGTAGTTACCACCGTGGCTGATGGTGAAGTGCACGGCATGACCGTGAGTGCATTCATCTCGGTATCATTGACCCCGCCGCTGGTGCTGGTATCGGTGGATAACGACGCGCACATACACAAATTGCTGCCGCAAGTCGGGCGTTATGCGGTGAGCATCCTGGCGGAGGATCAAAAGCCGGTGTCACAGCATTTCGCCGGCCGGCCGCAAGAGGGATTTAAGATCAATTTCGTCTGGCGCGACGGCCTGCCCCTGATCGAAAACGCCCTGGCGCATCTCGTGTGCGATATTTCCGCGCGCCATCCCGCCGGCGACCATACCCTCTACCTCGGCCGGGTCGGCTATCTCGATTACCAAAGCAACCGGGCGCCGCTCCTGTTTTACGGCGGCCAGTACCGTTCCCTCGATAGCCAGATTCGCGATCACGAATTTTGGTGGTGGTAAGGTGGCGTCTCGTTCTTGATTCAACTTTTTTCTCAAATATAGCGTTGTACTGGTCGACGTGGGAAGATATAGGTGAATAGATCCTGGATTGCGCTGCGCTTTATGGGGGCTACGGTTGCTAGAGAGAATTTAATAAGCCGGCAGTTGCTCTCGGCGACTTCCTTCGGTTACTGCTTGGCAATCGTCGCGACGGCGCTTTGGGCCGGAAACTTCGTTATCGCGCGCGGATTTTACCGTGAGATTCCTCCTATTGGGTTGGCCTTTTGGCGATGGGTCATTGCTGTCGCTGTGCTTATTCCCTTTACCGGCCGTAGCTTCATCGAGGACTGGCCCATCGTTAAGCGGCACCTTGGGTATCTTTCGATTACAGCCTTACTTGGAATCACCGTATTTAATACGGTGATCTACGCCGCCGGCCATACGGCAGGCGCCGCCCACTTATCACTGATCGCGGTTTCGGCGCCGGTATTCATGGTTTTTCTGTCGCGCATCTTTTTTGGCGAGCCTGTCACTCCGGCAAAGACCGCCGGTATCTTGATTGCCGCTACCGGCGTATTGACGCTGATCGTCAATGGTTCTCTGGTTCAACTTAGAGCCATGACATTCGCGGTTGGCGACATATGGATGATTGGCGCGGCGGCGGCATTTGCCGGTTACAGCGCGTTGGTCAAAAGAATTCCTTCCGGAATGCGCATGCGGACATTCCTGTCGGCAACATTTGCGCTGGGGTTGCTCTTTTTGCTTCCGTTTTATCTTTGGGAACGCGTCTCGAACCAATCGATGATTTTCGATAAATCCACCGTGCTTGCGCTGCTCTATGTGGGCATACTGGCATCAGTTGTCGCATTTATAGCGTGGAATAGGGCGATCGCTATTATAGGGCCTTATCGGGCCTCGATTGTTTATTATCTGCTTCCCGTTTTCAGCGCTATCGCCGCGAGTTTTTTTCTCGGTGAAAAGATTGGCGCGGTCCATGTATTTAGCATGGTGCTGATCATTTTCGGAATATTCATGGCCAACCGGTAGCCCGTAGGATGGGTAAGCGCAGCGCCACCCATCACTCATGCGGATAACATGAAACTATGGCAACTACTGAAGACACTTTATCGCCGGAGGCAGTTATTTTTTCACCGTCAATCCTGGCGGAGCGCTCACCCAATCTTACGCTTGCTAAGATTATTAGCGTCTTGACGTTAAAACGTCATATCGCTATAATGTGGCCATGAGTGGTGAACCGAAACGAGCAACCGTTTACTTTGATCCTGAACTCCATCGGGCCTTGAGGTTGAAGGCGGCGGAGACCGAGCAGTCTTTGTCCGAACTGGTCAATGAAGCGGTGAAACTCAGCCTTGCGGAAGACGCCGAAGACTTGGCCGCGTTCGAAGAACGGGCACGGGAATCTAACTTGATGTTTGAAAACGTCGTTAAGGATTTAAAGCGACGTGGAAAGATATAGGGTTCTGATCAAACCATCGGCGGCAAAGGAAATTGAAGCCATACCAAATAAGAAGGATCGACAACGCATCGTCCGTCGTATTCAGGAACTGGCGACGGACCCGCGTCCTCCCGGTGTCCAAAAACTCTCCGGCCATGACCGTTACCGAATACGGCAAGGCTCATACCGAATCATTTATGGTGTCGAGGATGACAAGCTTATCGTCTATGTCGTGAAGGTGGGGCACCGGAAGGATGTTTATCGGGGAGGCTTCTAATACAACGACAAAAACTACCGCCGCTCATTTATCGTTATGTGCGGCTAACACGGCAGAACCGTAACTGTGGCGGCATACCGGCCATGAAGACAGTGACGATTATAGTGAATAGACTACGTTGGTTGAACCCGCAATAACAGGATCTTTTTTTAGCGGAAGTCAGTTCAACGCCGCGGTCCCGCGCCTTGAGCCGTGAGCGGGTCAGGCATTACAATCATTTTGGTCGCCCAAAGCTTAATAAAACATAAACATAGTTTACCTACAAAAGGAGTGGCGTATGAACATAATATTGAGATCTCTGGTTGCAGCCATGGCCTTCGGGGTTTGCGGTATCGGTATTGCCGCGGAACCGATCAAAGTCGGTGTTGTGATCGCCCGGTCTCCTCCGGGGTCGGTGGTGCAGGGAACCCAAGTAAGGGACGGGCTTGAGATCGCGAAGACGATCATCAATGGCGCAGGCGGCGTGCTTGGCCGCCAAATCGAGCTGCTGTATGAGGATACCCAAGGCGTGCCGGAAAAGGGTCGCGCGGCGGTGGAGAAGCTCATCACCAAAGACCAGGTGGTCGCGATTGTCGGTGAACATCAAAGCTCGGTTTGCCTGGCGGAAATCGAGGTGGTGCATCGCTACAATATTCCTTATATAAATACGAATTGCTGGTCCGACGCGGTTCGGACCATGGGCTATCGGGAGGTCTTCAATCCGAATAATTACAATACGCGGGTTGCGACGGCGATGGCGGAGGTGATTAAGGCGCTGGGGACCAAGCGCGTGGTGGCGTTCGCGGAAAACACCGACTATGGCATCGGCCAGGCGCAGGCCGTCGGCAAACTTCTTAAGGAGAAAGCGCCGCAGGTAGAGTACAAATTTGAAACACTCGACCGCACCGGCAAAGATTTTACGCCGGCGATCTTGCCGCTGCGCGGCGATCCGCCGGACGCGGTGCTCACCATGATGCTGCCGCCGGCCGCTTATATCGTGATGAACCAATTGTACGAACAAGGTGTGGCACCTTCCGCCAAGACCTGGCTGTATGACGGCGCCGGGCTCGCGGACTATCCGGATTTTTGGAGCAACGTGCATGAGGCCGGAAAGTATATGCTTAACTTCGCCCTGTACCATCCTAGAATGAATATTCCGCCGATCGGGCTTAAAGTGGGCGAGGCTTATACAAAGAAAACCGGTGGTGAGCCGAACCGCCTGGTCTTTCAAGCCGCCGACTCGCTCCTGCTGGTCGCCGACGCGATCAAGAAAGCGGGCAACACCAATGCCGATGCGGTAATAAAGCAGCTTAAAGACATCAAGTTCGTCGGCACGCGCGGAACCGTACAATTCTCGAGCGAGCCGGGGTATAAGTTCCAGCAATGGGTCGATATTCCTTACGTCACCTATCAGTTGACCGAGGTCAGTCAGCCGATCAGCAAGTCAACCTTAGTGCAGGCGCCGGGCATACCGCTCGATATCTCGAAGCTGATCAAGCCTGTACGGTAGGGTTCGTGCCCCTAAGGGCATGGGTATCTACACAATTCATCAACCCAATGATTCTGAAAGAACCCGCCAATCGCACCGCAACACCCAACTGTCATTCCCGCGCAAGCGGGAATCCAGTATTGACGCGGGGTATCTGGATTCCCGCTTGCGCGGGAATGACGATCTATTCGAGATGTGTAGATACCCTTGCCCTAAGGGGATAGGCGCGTGACCCAGGCGAAAACACCCTATCGAAAGCTATTGCGCGCGATCGCCGAGTTCCGGCGTTATCCCTTTATGGAGCGCGCCGCGTTGTGGGAGGAGCGGCTGTCGCTGAATCAACGCGAGCTGGAGGCGTTTTTTGCCGTGCCCGAGGTGGACGACGCGCCGTTGTTGGCGCCGCCGAAATCCACGCTGGCACAGCAGGCCGCGCCGCCGAGCGTGGCACCTCCTGTCAGTAAAATTCACGATGATATTTGTCTGGCAAGCGCGGTGGAAATCGCGGCGCGAGTACGCGCCCGCGCGCTGTCGCCGGTCGCGGTCGCCGCCGCCTATCTGGAGCGAGCCGAGGCTAACCGCCATTTAAACGCCTTCATCACGCTTGCGCGCGACCGTGTTCTTGCCGATGCCGAGCAGCTCGCAAAGCGTATTGCCGGCGGCGAAGATCCGGGAGCGCTTGCCGGGGTTCCGGTGGCGGTCAAGGACCTGATGCACGTCCGCGGATATCCATTAACCGGCGGCACCCGGGCGATCGATCCCAAGGTGTCGGAGTTTGACGCCGAGGTGGTCGCGCGCTTGCGCGCCGCCGGCGCCGTTATTATCGGCACCGCCAATCTGCACGAGCTCGCTTATGGTGTGACCAGCATCAACCCGCATTTCGGGCGGGTACAAAATCCGCGAGCGCCGGCGTGCATCGCCGGCGGCTCGAGCGGCGGCTCGGCGGCGGCGGTGGCCGCCGGCTTGGCGGCGGTCGCGGTTGGCACCGATACCGCCGGCTCCATCCGGATTCCGGCGGCGTGCTGCGGGGTGGTGG
>DATGVQ010000226.1:0-5114 GCA_035300145.1 Acidiferrobacterales bacterium
AGCAGAATCCGCGGCTCCAGCTTTGGCCGGTTGTCCTTGCCGATCCAGGCGCGTCCGAGTTTTTGTTTTTTGGTCATGGTGTTTTTGGATCGCTTTTTGGACCGCGAACGTCTCGTTCGCTATTTTGCGGACAGGATGTCCGCGGTCCAACTGGACCGCGCGCACCTTTTTCCTCAGTTGATGCGGGCAGGATGCCCGCGGTCCAAGGAGTGTTTGTGTTGGTGGGCGGGACGCTCGCGGTCCCAATCAAGCTCGCGCTGGAATGCGGCCACTCCCATTCATTTTGTACCAGTCCGGTCTTTACCGGGTTGGCATGTATATAGGCAATGACGGCGGCGAGATGATGGTCATCACGAACGTAGCGGTCAAAATAATCCCGCATCCATACCGTCCCTGTGCGACCCAGGCGCTGGTTGATGGTTTTGGCGGTAAACGATTTCCAGCTATGTAACACGCCAGACAGCGGCGAGCCCTCGCGGGTTTCAATCAGCGCATGTACATGATTGGGCATCACACACCATGCCAACAGACGATAGCGTTGTCCATCCCAATGCAGCAGGGCGTCCTCGACGATATCCGCAATGGCAGGCTGTTTCAGCCAGCATGCCCCGTGGCCGGCGTCGAGAAACGCTTCGATTCTGTTGTGTTTCTCCGCTTCATTTCCGGCCTCTTGCCGCAGACGATCCAACACATCGGCGGGAAGGGAATCCGCCAACCGGAAAGTAACGGCCTGGAGCAAGCCAGGGGTATCGCAGTGAGGCAGATAACCACGGCTATGCCAGTTTTTATGCGGGCAGGATGCCCGCGATCCAACAGGATCGCGAGCGTCTGGACCGCGAGCGTCTGGACCGCGAGCGTCTCGCTCGCTATTTTGGAAGCAAGACGCCCGCGGCTCCGTGAGCTTGATCTCCGTTTTGCAGTTGGGGCAGATGATGGTTGGTTCTGTCATGGGCAAGCCTCACTTATCCTTGTTCTTATCGCTGGCGTCGCCCAGCAGGCCGCCGGCGTCACGCTCATCCAGCTCCAGCTTGGGCGTTGAAGTTTTGATCCGTTTCTCCACCTCCTTAATATGCTCGGCGGGCGGAATGCGCTCCGGAAGGTCTCCGCCGATGCGCTTGATCGCCTCGCGGACTTCCTTGCCCACCTGCTCGTGGGTGCGGATGGCCTGATTTTGATCGTGAACGCGCTCGCGGGCGAGCTTGTCGCGGGTTTGGGTCATGCGGAACTGGTTGGCGGCCAGTTCGGTGGCGTTCATGCGGTCCAACAGATTCTCTTTTTCCGGGACGCCTTTCTTGGTTTTGATGGCATCCCGGCCCAAGCCGCCGTAGAGGCCTTTGTAGCCCGCATCGTGGAATACACCAAACATTTTGCTTTGCACACCGGCATCTTGTGCCGCGCCGGAGAGGGCCTTGAACTCCTCGGCGGTTTGCTTGCGCAGTTCCAGCCGCTCCAGGTCGGCCGCCAGATGGTCGGTCAGTTCCTGGCGGCGGGTCTGGATGGCGAAGTATTTCTGCGCCTGGGCGATTTCGGGCTTGCGCGGGTCGCCGTTCTGGGCGATGAGGTAGCAGGCGAAGCGGGAGAGGTGGTAATCCTCGACGACCTGAACAGCCCCCTTACCGCCGGTGATCGGTTTGCCGGCGCCGGCAAAGTGATGATCCGGGTTGTTTCCTGATTCTTTACAGGAGCTTATGGCACGTTCGACGGCCTGTTCGAAGCGCCGCCACTGGCTGTACCCCAGCAGCGGTTGCAGGTCGCGGGCGCTCCAGTATTCCGCGCCGTGCGGGTTGATTTTCTTTAGGTCCTCGAAGGATTTCCCGCCGAGGGCGGGTAAATGTTTGTCGCTCATGTCGACCTCTCTGTAGTCGTGGTGAACCGCCCATCGTTTAAGCGTCGGCAATTCGTCCTCAATCACCCGCCATACGTAACTGAGACCGATCCCGAGGTAATTGTGCGCCGGCACGTTCCGAAAGCCAGCGATATCGCGCCATGGCAGATCGGCGTCGACCCCCTCAGGCTTCGCGCTGCACCCGAGCAACTCCGATGACAAAAACATGTATATAATATGGCTGTTTTTATATTTGTCGATATTTTTCTCAGGTTCCTACAGCGCCCCTGGTAGGTAGCCTTCTGACCGATTACCTCTTATCCCCTCCCCTCCAGTTCCTACGGCCCAGGTTTAATGGAATAATCCAGACCATTTCCAGGAGCTTTTGGAGTCATTCCTTGCGCAAGCCCAAACCGGACGAGATGATTACTCTCACACAAGCCGCCGATCTTTATGGCTTCAAGGCCGGTTATCTGCGCCAATTGTGTTATCGCGGGCGCCTAAAATGCAAAATGTTTGGCACTCAATGGACAACAACGCCGGAAGAGATGGAGAAGTTTATCAAAAGTCGCCTAGTGCGCGGCATCTATCGCAAAGACATCAAATAGTATTTGACAATAGTGCTACGTCGTACTATTGTGGTCGCACTTATTTGTCTCATTATGAAGCGTCGCCCGGCGGTGCGAGAACACCCACCGAGCGACTAACCCTCGATCTTGCCGAGACAAGACCAAGGGCTGCGAATAGTATACATGCCGTAGCGGATTGAGTTCACGGCAGGTAGCGCAAGACGCGGCCCGAAGCAATTTCGGGGCCGCTTTGGGATGAGCCTAATACGGGAATCCATCCCCCTAGGAGGCGTCGATGCGCATACCTGCGTTTGCCTTTTTCCTCATTGCCGCGCCGTCCGGCGCGCGGCCGCGCGAGAGGTAGGCATGGCACAATCCGCGCGGCAAGTGTTGGCGGCGAAGATCAAGCTCTTGCGGTTTTTGCGCCGCTGGTCGCAGGAGGATTTGGCGGCCGCGGCCGGCCTGCACCGCACCTACATCAGCGCCATCGAGCGCGCCACCTGCAATCTAAGCCTGGGTAACGTCGAAAAGCTGGCGCGCGCGTTCGGGCTCAGCGCGTGGGAGTTGCTGCATCCGGATGCCTCGCTCCTGGGCGCGGCACACGATGCCGATAATCCGCCGCCGCCTGACAGATAGCGCAAGATCGATAATGAGAGGAGCATGCTCTCCCAAAGAGATTACTCGGACCTACGGCCATCGCCCCGGGACCACCCGCTGCTTGGCGTTTCCGCCGGATAAGCTCTGGATTTTTTGAGGATGCGAACACTTATTCTTGGCTTATAGGAAAAACCGCGGATAAATCTACCATTATTCAATCGGCCTGGGGAGATGCGCAAAAATAGATACAACTGTAAGAATAGATACGCTGTTACAACAATTTATGCCAGGCAATGAACATATTGGCCATTATGGATAATTCTTGCGACGAATAATGTAGGTTGGGTTAGGCGCGAAGCGCCGTAACCCAACATATTCCAAACGTTGGGTTACGCCCTTCGGGCTAACCCAACCTACAAAAAACATCCCTCTCTCAACAGGGATAGATTGGAGTCGGAATGATGGTGGCAGGCAAAACAGCTCCGATCAAGTCGTAGTTCCGAACCGCCGTTAGGCGGTGAGGAATCTTGATTTTTCAATAGCGCTCGGAATGACAAATACGACTTGATCAATATCGGGATTCATTTACTGAAAAGCTTTCTTTCCACACATTTGATGTCGTTCGGATCGTAATACGGCTGCCACCATTTCTTCTTCTCGCCGACCGGTTTAAGCAATAACGGTTTCGCCTGCGACGCCTGCTTCATGGCCACGCGGAAATGGTAATGATCGACCAGCCTAATGGCCTCCACCGCATAGGCGGTGGCAACGATGGGATCGGCGATGGCGAGCAGGTTGTCGCCGTTTTGCTCCTCACCGCCCGCGGCCAGGTTGGAGGAGCCGGTAAACACCACGGGATTGGCGTCGTTAAAATCGACCACGACAAACTTGTCATGGATCACCTGCCCCATGCCGCCGCTCCACTCTTCGCGAAATGGCGCCGGCACTTTATCCTTGAGGAAGGCGAAACTGGCCAATGTCCCGTTCGTTTGTCCGGGCTTAAAAATCTTTAGGCCCTTGTCGGCTTGCGTCATTCCGTAGGAAAAAATGTTCTTGCGCTCGCCAAGGTTCTTCAGTTTGTCCAACACCGGGCCGCTGCCGCCCAGTTCCATTACGGCGAATAATACCGAGCTGCCGGCCTTCTGAATGGCGTCGGCGACTTTCTTAAGCGACACCTGCGCGGTCTTGTGGGGGGAAAACGCCAGGGAAAGCGGCGGCACTCCAGTCTCGGTGATGTCGAACCACTGCTTGGCGATGGCTGACTTGACAAAACCAGCCATGTCGGAAAAGGCCTGATCGAACGCCTGAGCATAAAGCTGCGCGATGTTCTCATCGCTAAACACGATGATGTTATTGGCCTGCACGTAAAGCCCGCGCACGGAGAAATTGGCGGAACCGGTCAGCACCTTCCGGGCCTTGCCGTTCTTCTTCTGGATCAGGACTTTATCGTGCGCGAAACGGCGGAAATGTCCGACTTTGACGCGCGTGCCGCCGGCGGATTGTTCGAGTAGCGCCTTTGCCGCGAGCTCGGGCGCGCCCGCCTTCGTGTGCAACGCGGCGTTATCCAGGAACAGGCGCAGGCGTGGGCCTAATTTTTTCAGGGCCCGGATCACATCCGGCTCATCCAGATCGTAGGCAAAGGCATCGACCGTGATGCTTGGATCGTTCGCACATTCATCGAGGAAATCGAACAGAAGCTTGCGTGCATGGAACCCCAGCCACTCATATTGTTTGAGATAGGGGGTTGTATCGAAATCGATGGTTTTTTGCTCTGGGCGGATCGGCGCGTTGTGGAACTGATCCGCGTAGGCCTGGGAGGAGAGATAGCCGCGGGTAAGACCCATTTCGAAGTTAGGATACGCGCCGAAGGAAGTAAGCTCCATCGAAACCCGGGTCGTTGGGCCGGTTTTTAGGTCCTGGCCCTTCGTAAAATACATGGCGGAGATCTCGTAGCTATAGGTGCCGTCCAGCACGGTCGGCGGGAAATGCACCCAGCGAAATTTCTGAAAGGGGGCAAGATTTGACGGCGTCCACACTCGCTCCTCGGGCGTCGATGCGGCATGTGGCCCCTTGGTGAAATTGAGACGGTTACTGATGTAGTAAGCTTCACCCTGTGGCGGGAT
>DATGVQ010000227.1:0-21302 GCA_035300145.1 Acidiferrobacterales bacterium
TAAATCGAGGGCTGGTGTCGATGTATTTGTAGCGCGCCATGAGGTCAGTTCCATCGCAAAGTCGATAGGATGATGTTGATGCAAATCGGTAGTGGAGGCAAGATGTGTTTGAGGGGGTTTTTCTACAGCTTCGTTAGTCGCTCGGTTAGTGTGCAAGCACTGCCGGGCGACGCTTCTATAGAGAATCGGGAGACACCATATCCGGCAGAGCGGTTATTGTCAATGGCCCTTATTTCAAGTCTTTGCGGTAGACGCCGCGAACCAACCGGCTTTTAATATATTCCTCGACACCTTCCGGCGTCGTGAGCCACTGCAAGCCCAATTTTTTAGCCTTTAAGCGGCCGCGCTTGGCGAGCTTTTGCAAATAGTCTGCGCTCAGGCCGTAAAGCTCCTCAGCCTGCGCGAGGGTAATCAGTTCGTCGGATTTCGGTTTTTTCAACTTTGTAGCCCTTTACAAACGATCACTTCGTTTAGGATATCCCTTAATCGGCCGCATATGCGGAATGGCGGGCTCCCTGCGAGTTGGTCGAACCCAAGGGTTCTCATCCTAGTCCTCATACATAGAATGGCTCGCCTTGGCGAGCCATTCTTACATATGGCTGGGGGACTAGGATTCGAACCTAGGTTGACGGAGTCAGAGTCCGTAGTCCTACCACTAGACGATCCCCCAATGAATCAAGGTGAATTCTAGGCGGACGCGCGGGCCGGTTCAACCAAATCCAAATAAGGAATGCGGCTGCCCGTAAGCAGCTGCGATAGGGAAATCAGCGCTTGGAGTACTGCGGGCGTTTACGCGCTTTATGCAAACCGACTTTCTTACGCTCCACTTCGCGCGCATCGCGGGTGACAAACCC
Source organism: Acidiferrobacterales bacterium (assembly GCA_035300145.1). Taxonomy (GTDB): domain Bacteria; phylum Pseudomonadota; class Gammaproteobacteria; order Acidiferrobacterales; family DATGVQ01; genus DATGVQ01. The sequence continues at coordinate 855 of DATGVQ010000227.1, forward strand.
GGCCTTACGCAGGGCTGGACGTAAGGTTTCGTCGTATTTAAGCAAGGCGCGGGTAATCCCATGACGGATGGCGCCGGCTTGGCCGCTGGGTCCGCCGCCCTGAACATTAACCCTGACATCAAACCGGTCTTGCAGGTTTAAAGTCACAAACGGCTGCCGCACGATCATGCGCGCCGTTTCGCGGCCGAAATAATCTTCCAGCGAACGTTGATTAACAACGATATCGCCTTTGCCCGGCTTGATATGGACCCGTGCAGTGGCGGACTTGCGCCGCCCGGTCCCGTAATGAGTCGATTCTGCCATGTTGCTCCTGGTTAAATTTCCAGCGCTTTAGGTTGTTGTGCGCTGTGGTGATGCTCGTTCCCGGCATACACTTTGAGTTTTCTGAACATCGTGCGGCCTAGCGGCCCTTTCGGCAACATCCCCCGCACCGCCGTCTCGATAATACGCGCCGGCGCACGCGTACGTAAATCATCCAAACGCAGCGACTTAAGCCCGCTTTGGTAACCACTATAGTGTTGATAAAGCTTGGCATCGCCCTTGTTGCCGGTAACCTTTATCTTGCCGGCATTAATCACCACAATGTAGTCGCCGGTATCTACATGCGGCGTATATTCCGGCTTGTGTTTGCCCCGCAAACGGCGGGCAACTTCGGTCGCAAGCCGGCCCAGAATCTTGCCGGAAGCGTCGATGACATACCATTCCCGCTTTACAGTATCCGCTTTTGCCGAAAACGTTTTCATTAAACTTAAGTGGTGCTGGTTAAAGACGGGGCGAATAGTACGTAGTGGCCCCGGCTCTGTCAACCTGCTCATCCGCCGGGTAGTGTCTCAGTTTAAATCTTAGTCGTATGTTTCCAATGCCTTCGCATTATATACTTATGGCATGACCTCACGTCCAAAACGTCCCCGCGATACTAACCAGCTTGCTAAGCGCATCGTTGATATAGCGACTGGCGAGGTCGAGGACAACCCCTCTGTGAAAAACAAGGACAAGAACCAAGCAGCCGTAGAGTTAGGCCGCTTTGGAGGTTTAAAGGGCGGTAAAGCAAGGGCTAAGAACTTGTCCACCAAACGGCGATCCGAAATCGCGAGACGTGCAGCAGTCGCGCGATGGGGAACAAAAACGCTAAGACTTAGGTTTCGGAGCCTGTGCAGGGTTAGATTGGTCTATTTGCTTAGAAGCGGTATTTTGTTCCGTCTTCGTTATCTGTTCTAACCAATCATGCTCCAGCAACACTATTGAGTCTTTTGTCATTACCAAGCTAGCCTTAAACGTTCGTAGGAAATCCATTCCTATCAAAACGTCTGAAACGTTTTCTTCTAAGATAACTATTCCGCTCTCCCTTCTATCCCCAATAGCAATGATGCCAACAGCCGTCAGCTTACTTCCACTCGATCCGTCTGCAAATATGACGTTCGTTGTTCCATACAATGGCAACCCAATAGGAAATGCCCTTATTAGTGGAACAGAAATAAAGCCGGTAAATCCAGTGTCTATAATTGCTTCAAACTCAATTCCGTCGGAATTAAAAATACCGCAGAGAGAAATTTTAAGACACGGATTTCCTTGTTGATCGAAATAACCTTTCGCTACGAGCATTATTTGAGATATAGCCAACCCGAAATGCGCCAGGCGAACCCACTTTAATCAAGTGAAAATATCCTTTTGGTGAGGCCTTACGCGCGGCGTCAAGTGCCTCTTCCGGTTGCTCCGCAATGTAGGCCTCCTCCGTAATTACATCGATGGCAACGAATTTACCAGAGTGTTTTTTTTCAAACTCCTCTTTATATTTTTCTGAGTAAATCCGTTCGCCTGCGTCGGCTATATCTTGAGGATTAGAAATAGGCATGTTCATCATTTTTAACCCTTTTTAAACCCTTAAAGGGTAACTGAATATAACATTATTGGATACAAAAACAATTCCTACTTTATGGGGGCGTTTTTACTCAGCTACAAGTATAGGTGAAATAATGCTTGGCAATGCATCGCAAGATATATTTTTAGGGTTCCAAGCCAGTGACTATGTCAAACTGAGACACCACCATCCGCCGCTGCCGGGTTGACAGCCGGCAACAGTCCGGTTGAGAATGCTTGACGATTCCACTGAGCCATCGCGAAAAACTAAGGGGGGCAATATGCGCCGGGTCTTTATTGTTACATCGCTATTTATCATAGTTTGCTTGACGCTCACACCGGTTGAAAAGGCCGGCGCGGCGGATGACTCCGCTGCCTCCGGCGCGGCCGTTCGCGGCCAGAAATTATACATGCAGAATATGTGCTACACCTGTCACGGCACGGTCGGCCAAGGGGGTGAACGTACCGGGCCTAAACTGGCACCCAATCCCTTCCCGTATATGGCGTTTGCAGCTCAAGTCCGCAAGCCACGGCAAGACATGCCAAAATATCCCCAGCAATTTCTCAGCGACCAGGGCTTGGCGGATATTTATGCCTACATTCTATCTATTAAGCCGGGGCCGGCGACCAAAGATATTCCCGTGTTAAAGTAAAACAGGATTTACCATCCGGCCTATCTCGCCTGGCAGATAACGTCGACCAGCGCCGGCGCCCCGCCTTTAACCACACCGAGCGCCCGTTTCAGCGCCGGCGCTAAAGCGGCAGGATCGGAAACAGGCCCTTCCGACCAGACACCAAGCGCCTGCGCCAGTTTGGCAAAATCCACATGCGGGTTGTCAAGCAACGTGCCGATTCCCGCCTGATCCGAACGGCGATTATGCAGCGCCGCCATCCTTTGCAGATGCATGGTCTCTTGTATATAGCCGCGGTTGTTGTACATCACGAACAATAAGGGGATCTTGTGATGCGCCGCGGTCCAAAGCACGCCGGGGGCATAAAGCAGATCGCCGTCGGGCTGGAATGTGACTGAAATCAAACCCTTCGCTTTGTTGGCAAGGGCGGCGCCGACCGACGCCGGTGCGTTATAGCCAACCCCGGCTCCACCGGACCCGCCGAGCAGATGGTGGTACTCGGTCGCCGGCCACAAACGCTTCGCCCAATTGACACGATCGCTCACCAGCAGCGACCATTTCTCGTTCTTGATCACTCCCCACACCTCCGCCGCTAGCCGGGCGGTGGTGACCGGGCTCACATCCCACCCGTAGCTCGCGGCGGTACGTGCCTCCTGCATCATGCTGTCGTGCTGGGTGCGCAGGGTTTCTGCGCGCTGATTGAACGCCGACTTTCTGCCGCCGCTGGTCGCCTTTTTAATTTCTTCGATTAACCCCGGCAGGGTGGCCTCGGCATCGCCGGTAATCGACAAATCAACCGGCGCAAACCGCTGCATGTCCTGATAATTGGACTTCATGTAGGTATCGGCCAGCGAGATGCTGATCACTTTGACATCCGGTTTCGCCAGCCGGCGATAATCGTGATAGGGATCGCCCACGGAATTCAACTGGCCCCAGGTATCGGCGACTTCGAGCGCCAACACCACATCGGCGTTGCGGATCAATGGTCCCTTCATGTTAGAAAGGTTTAGAGCGTGCATGGTGGGGAAATTCATACGTCCGCCTAAATCAACCACCGGCGCACCGAGGGCCTCCGCCAACTGCACCATGCGCTTGATCCCTTCCTGCGTGCGCGCGGCGCGGTCCGCCAGGATCACCGGGCTCTCGGCCGCCACCAGCATCTTTGCCGCCTCGCGCAACGCCGCGCTATCGCCCTGCGGGGGGATGGCTAATGTTAGTTTCGGAATTTTTAGCGCCTCTTTATGTTCGACCGGCTGTTCCTGCAAATCCATGTCGGCAATGACCAAAACCGGCTCCATCGGCGAGGTAGTGGCGATTTTGTAAGCCCGCACGGTCGATTCCGCGAAATGCTGCAGCGACCCCGGCTGGTCATCCCATTTAAGGAAATCGCGCAGCATCGCCGCCGGATCCTGCACCGAATGGTACCATTCAACACCGGGGCGACGTGTGGCGGCATTCACGCCGTTACCCGCGAACATGATAATCGGCACCCGGTCGCACCACGCGTTGTAAACCCCCATCGCCGCGTGCTGCAGCCCGACGGTGCCGTGAGCGAGAATACCCATCGGCTTGCCCGCCGCCTTGGCGTAGCCATGGGCCATGGCCACGGATGATTCCTCGTGCAGACAGGTGAGGAACTCCGGTTTCTTGTTCCCGCCATAATTGATGATGGATTCCTGCAGGCTCCTAAAGCTCGAACCGGGGTTAGCGGCGATATATTCCAAGCCGATGGCTTTGATGACATCCACCATGAAGTCGGAGCCCGGCCGGCTGATGATGGTTTCGCTTAACGAACGCGCCGGCCCGTTCGGCTTCTCCGCCGGCGTCGCGGCGCTCGCATCGCTCATTACCGTCAGCTTGCCGCCTACGGCCGCCGCTACACCGGCGGCGGCGCCTTTAAGAAACGAGCGGCGGTCGATTCCGCCTTCGGACCGGTCTTCGAGCAGCTCTTTGGATTTATCTATAGTCATGGTTTCCCCTTCTTTTCACCACTTAAATGGGTGAGGAATGAGTGATGCGGACTGATGTGCATGGTAGCGATGATACCGGAGCACTGTCAACGCAGGCTACTTAATCATTTTGCGGCGGGCGAATACCACCGTTAAATAAGAGAAAATCAGGGTATAAAGCCCAAGTACGGCGAATTGCAGCCAACCCGAAGCCAACGGCTGCCCGGTCATTAACGGCCGCACCAGGGTGACGGCGTGGCTTAGAGGCAGGGCCCAAACCAGCCATTGCGCCCCGGCAGGCAAAGCCGTGACCGGGAAGAACACACCGGAAAATAAAAACATCGGGGTTACGATCAAGGTAAAATAATACAAAAAGAAATCGTAGCTGGGCGACAAGATCGAAACCAGCAGGGCCATGGCCCCGAAACACAGACCGATCAAAAATAATATGGGCACCACCGCCAGCGCTTCCCAGCCATGCACTACGCCAAAGGCCGCGGCCACTAACAAGATAATCGCTGAGCTGATCACGCTTTTAGTTGCCGCCCACACCAATTCGCCTAACACAATGTCATCCACCAATAACGGCGCGGCCAGCATGCCTTCCCAGGTGCGCTGGGCATTCATGCGGGTAAACGCGGAGTATAAACCCTCAAAGGTCGCGGTATTCATGGCGCTGGAGCAGACCAATCCGGAAGCGAAAAACATCAAATAAGGCATGCCGTCGACCGATCCGATCAACCCTCCGAGACCGTAACCGATGCCCAGTAAATACAAAAAAGGATCGCCAAAATTACCGACGAGCGAAGCGACCGCAAGCTTGCGCCACACCAGCAGATTGCGCGACCAGACCGGCAACCACCGCAGGCTAACACCAGGAGGAGACCAATCCATCAAATCAATCCCGCAGATCGCGGCCGGTGAGTTTTAAAAATACATCCTCGAGATTGGCCGGTCGGTGCAAGTAAGTAAACTTATCTTGCAGGCGCAACTGTTGTAAAAGATCGTCGACCTTATCCATGTAACAAAAGACCGTTTCGCCGACCAACTCCGCCCGGCGCACGTGCGCCTGGCCCAAGGCCTGCAACCATTCTTTTACTCCATCGCCGCTCACTTCAACCACGTGCGGCTCAATATGGCGCGCAATTAATTCGCCTGGACTGCCGACATCGAGGATATTGCCCTGGTCCAAGATCACCACCCGGTCGCACAACCGCTGCGCCTCCTCCATATAATGGGTGGTCAGCAATAGCGTCTTGCCCTCGCTGCGCAGGCTGCGCAACCGTTGCCAGATCAAATGACGCGCCTGCGGATCGAGGCCGGTGGTCGGTTCATCCAGAAACAGCAGCTCCGGCACGTTGATCAAGGCGCGGGCGATGCTCAAACGCCGGCGCATGCCGCCGGATAAAGTGGCGATAGGCGCTTCCGCCTTCGCCTCCAATGCGGCGAACGCAAGCAAAGGCGGGATGCGGCGCGCAAGCTCTACGCCTGCCAATCCATAATATCTGCCGTAAACGAGCAGGTTTTCCCGTACGGTAAAATCGGGATCGAGATTATCCTGCTGCGGCACCACGCCGGCGCGCGCTCGCATTTGCCGGGCGCATTGCGGGACGGGATAACCAAGAACATCCAACGAGCCGGCGGTAGGCGGGGATAAACCCAGCAACATGCGCAAGGTCGTGGTCTTGCCGGCGCCATTCGGCCCCAACAAACCGACACACTCGCCAGCGTAAATATCCAGGTCAATGCCTTGCACCACACTATGCTCGCCATAGCGTTTATATAAACCACGCGCTCGCATTACCGGCGTGCTGCGGGCTTCGATGGATTGAAACATTAGATTTTTAAGCGGGCGACTTCCCGTCCGTGCAGCAGGTGTTCCTCAATAATTTCGTCGATGTCTTCTTCATCGACATAGGTGTACCAGATGCCTTGCGGATAAATCACCATGACCGGCCCTTCCTCGCAGCGGTCCAAGCATCCCGCGGTGTTTACCCGCACCCCACCCGGACCCGACAATCCCAGCGATTTCACTTTCTTTTTCGCGTAGTCGCGCAGGCGCGCCGAAGCATGATTGGCGCAACAAGCCTCGCCGCCTGCGCGTTGGTTGATACAAAAAAATAAATGATGTTTGTAATAAGGTTCGGGCATAACCATTCCTTAAGGCCGGCGCGTATCTCGGCAAAGTTCAATATTAACAACGTCACAGACTTTTAGACATCGTCCCGGCTCCACCTATCGTCCGGCCGAACGGCCGAACGCCAATTTAATGTCGCCTAAACGTCGACGACTCGCGCCGGCCAAGAGCCGGCCCAGCACATAGACGGAGACCAACGGATCGATCAAATAATCCCAGAGGTTGCGCGATTCGTACCCGCCGCCAAGATAGGCAAGCGCCGCTACGATCACGATGAGCACAATAAGATTAAACCTCGCGTACCACGCAGCCAGCGTCACCAACAGCAAAGTGGTGACAAATCCAACCGATCCAAACCCTAGCGCGTACGGATCGAAAGGCGTCAAGCCAAGCGCGAACGGATACAAAAATACCGCCCCGGCCGCCACCAGCCACAGTAGTGCCCGCCGGTCCCGTGGTCCGATCGGCGCGCGTCCGGTAAGCTGCGCCATGCACGCCGCACCCGCCAGAACGAGCGTAGTCATACTCACGTCCCCGGTGACACCGCGCACGTAACCCGCGACCGAGAGTTCGCCAACGGGAACGAAGACCGCGAGGCCTGCGGCCAGCATGGCGGCGATTCGCGCGCGGAGCGAAAGCCGTTGCACGCGAAGCCCGGCTGCAGCCGCAGCAAGGCTAAGCAGCCCGCAGCCGAAAATACCGAGCGCCGCGCTCACGGACATTATCGCCTCCGCTCCAGCCAGGCCAGGTTGAAATGCACGTGCTTGATGTGGGAACGACCCCAGGTGTAGAGCAGGTGAACATCGCCGGCCCGGTCCTGCATGATCCAGGGATAGGAATATTCCCGGGACGGCGCCTGCGGTGAAGTGGAACCGCCTTCAAGCCTATATGCAATCTGCCAGGTGTTTCCGTAATCCGCCGAGTAGGCGAGCGACAGGTCGTCGCGATTGTCCTGCGAATTGTTGAACGCCAGCAGTAGGCCGCCGTTGGTGAGCAACACGCCCCCCAGCGCGGCGTTCGGATTCGGCAACACCGTTTTAACGGGTGGACTCCAATGTCTGCCTGCGTCGGTGGTCCGGACCATCAAGATCCGGCCGGGTGGCTCCCCGGAGTAACGCATGAAACCGACCGCCTCCGTTTTCGACCACGGCACGATCACCGGCTGCAATGACGACCGACCCCAGGACAGCCGGCTTTTCTGGATAGCATGGCCCTCCGCATCCAGGCGCAGCAACTCGCCGAACTTGCCCAGCATCTCGTGGTACACGGGCAGCCCGATCGCCCCGTCGGCAAACTGCAGCGGCGCGCCTTTCACCAGGGTACTGATGTTCAGAAACGGAGATGCAATCAAACGCCGGGGCGGACTCCAGGTCTCACCCTCGTCTTCCGAGACCATCAGGTTGATGGCGCTGCCCGACCAGCCGCCGACGGATACACTGACGAAAAACAGCCACAACCGTCCACTGCGGTCACGGCCGACGACCGGGTTGCCCAATTTGCGCACGTAGCGTTGCAGATGCCGCTGCGCCGCTTCGCGGGTGATCACCACATGCGCCGGGCTCCATGTCCTCGGCCCCGGAGCATAGACAGACGTGTAAATGGCGACGTCCGATGCGCCTTCGCGGCTGCCGCCGTACCAGAACGCCCGCAGCCTCCCGCCTGAAATCTCCGCCGCGGTGGCGCTATGGACCGACCGCGCGGCGGCATTCGGCAGGAGCTGCGCCCGGTAGAACGGTGCGGCCACGGGTATGGCGCGAGCGACCGCCTGCCGGGACACGAATCCGCCGGGCAAAGACGCGGTGAATAGCCGGGCGTAAAGACCGCCAAATACGAGCACCGCCGCAACCAGCAGCGCCGCTCTCAGCCACCTGTCCGCCTGAGCGGCTCGTCTCAGATCCGCCGCGGTTCGCGCAGTCATTTTATCGTCGCTCCAGTCGTGTTATCCGGTCTTTAAATAATGGCCTGGATCGTTCCCGCGCGGGCCGATGGTCAGCGCGCCGCTGCTTGCCGCATCGCAGATCCAATCGGTGCGTGCGCCCGCACCGGATTATGGTACAGCAAATATTTCGAGGTCTCGTAGAGCGCCTCGTGTAAGCGCCGCAGCTCGGCGACCTTTTCCGGATACTGCGCGTGCACATCCTGCGTAGCCGCCGATGAGCGGTAGCGGTACAGATGCGCGCCGCCCGGATCCAGGCGCAAAAAGAATTCGTCGTCGAGCACCCCGCCCTCCCCGATCAGCGAGAAATGTGGATCTTTCGGCCCGAAGGTGAGCAGATCGCGCCCGAGACCGGTATTGAGGTGGGGAACCCCTATGAGACTCAAATAAGTCGGCAAAGAATCAGGCAGGCTGGCAGCGAAGTCGATGCGCCGGCCCTGCTTGATCAACCCCGGCGCATAGATAACCAGGGGCACATGATACCCCGTGAGTCCGAGCGTTTGCCAAGGGGTTTGGTTGGCGGACGGGTTGCCATGATCGCCGTACATCACGAACACGGTGTTCTGAAAGTACGACGCCCGCCGTGCCTGCGCGAAGAAGGACTCGAGCGCATAGTCCAGGAACCGCAGACCGTTGTAGGCCGCCAGACTGTCGAAGCCGTTATCCTTAAGCGCGTTGCCGTCCAGCTGCGCCAGCTCGAATCCGTGCTTGTCCTTCGGGATCGTGTACGGCCGATGGTTCCCCGCGGTCTGAATGAAGGCGAAGAACGGTTTTTTCTCGTTGCTAAACGCCTGGTGCGCTTTTTCGAACAGGACGATATCCGACACGCCCCAGGTGTCCTCCTGCGGCGCGCTGTAATCGCCCTCTTCGTAAATGTGCAAACCGGGAATATTGTGCGCGAACAGGCCGCGGATATTGCCCCAGGTAGCGCTGCCGCCGAGGAAATAAAACTTGTCGTATCCGGCGAGCGCGTTAACCAGTGTATGCTGATTCACCACCAGCGGATTACGCGAGGCGGTGCGGTTCGGATTCACGTCCGGTATGCCGGTAATCATGGTAAACACCGAGCGTGCCGTCGGGACCTCCGGCACGAAGAAGTTCGTGAACAGGATGCCATTCCTGGCGATCGCGTCGAAGTAGGGCGTCGGGTTGAGCCGGTTGCCGAACACACCGGCCTTAAACCCGGCAAAGGACTCCAGATGAATCACCACCAGGTTGTACTTGGCGGCGGGTTTACTCCGCGGCGTGACATAGCGGGCGAAGGCGAGGTTTTCCGGGTCCGGCGCCTTGATCCCAAGCAGCGCGGCCATATAGGCATAATGCTCGCGCACCTTGTTCGTGTCGTAGGGACGGCTGTGGTTTACGGCGGTGTCGGTAAGAAACAGAACCGGGTTGAGGGCGAGCGCGGCCACCGCCTCATTCGAGGAAAAATACGCCTCGCTCCAGCGCAGCGGATACCACGACCACTTGCCGTAGAGGCCGAGGGAGTAAAGCGCCGCAAGCACGCCTACCGCCGCCCGCTTCGGCCACTTGCCCAGAGGCGCGGCCGCGGGTGCGAGCGTACGCCGGGCCGCGCGGCGCACGATCCAGACATACCCGGAAGTCAGCAGCAACAGGCCCAAGAGGCCCGGCAATACCGGATAGGTCTCCCACGCCATGCGCGCCGCCACCGCCACCGGCGTCAGATGATCGAGGAGGCTCGCGTTCAGACGCGCCCGCACATAATCGTAATGGCCGAAGTCGACGAAGTAGAGCAGGAGCACGATGGACTGTACCGCCGCAAGATAGCCGAACCAGGCGATCCGCGCGCGGCGAAGACGCGTCGGATCGAACAGCGGGATCCAGCCAAGGAGCGCCAGCGGCAGACACAGGATGAGCGCCAGCCGCAGGTCGAATTTAAACCCGAGATACAACGCCGCAAGCACATCTGCCCAGGATGCGTCCGCGGATGCCGCGTGAAACGCCGCCCAAAAGACGACCCGAAACGCCGCGAACACCGCGAGGTTAACCGCGGTCAACGCGAGCAGGAAACGGGCGAGCGCCGGCAGCCGGTTAAACATCTGCCTGGCCGATACCAGGAAAGGCGGGCGAACCATCCATCACCCTCTTATGAAAGCATCGGAAATCGCGCCATTCTCCCCAACCCGGCCCCGCGTCAACCGCCCGCGATATCGCGTGATTGATAAAAAAATAAACGATGTTTGTAAAGGTTCGGACATAACAATTCCTTAAGGCTGGCGCTTATCTCAATATTAACCCATTCTTCCCGCTACTGACATGGCCGGACCATGGTAAACTTACCGATATGGATGAACGCCGGTTTTCCTTTTTAGATCATCTCGTCGGCCAGATCGACCAGGCTTTACACATCCTCGCCGGGCCGGCGCCGCGCGTTCAACGCGAGAGCCCGGCGATCGAGAAAAACCAGGCCGACTTAAGCGCCCCGGAGCGCGCGCTCGCCGGGCGTTTAATGCGGGTCAATCACGCCGGCGAAATTGCCGCCCAGGCGTTATACCAAGGCCAGGCCCTCACCGCCAGACTCCCGACAATCCGGCTGGCCATGGAGCAAGCGGCACGTGAGGAAACCGACCATCTGGGGTGGACGCAACAGCGTGTGCACCAACTCGGCACGCACACCAGTTATCTGAATCCGGTTTGGTATGCCGGCTCTTTTCTGATCGGCGCCGTCAACGGACTCATGGGCGATAAATGGAGCTTAGGATTCCTCGCCGAGACTGAACAGCAGGTGGTGGAACATTTGCATGAACATCTCACGCGCCTGCCGCAGGCCGACGGCGAAAGCCGGGCGATCTTGCAGCAAATGCAGGCAGATGAAGCGCAGCACGCCACGGTCGCGCTTGCATCCGGGGCGGAGGGGCTTCCTTGGCCGGTTAAATTATGGATGCGCGCAACGTCAAAAATCATGACCCGCGTCGCCTTTTGGATTTAATAACTTAAATATTTTAGGGAAGAGTACCGATTTTATCCTCTATTTTGCCAAATTCTTTATAAAACAAGGCGCTTGACAGGCAAGCGGGCCCTGCCATAATGAATTTTGTCTGTTGTATTTTCATGCTGTTCGCTAGGTAATTTAATTGAAGTTTCGCCCATCAAAATTAGGAGGTAACAATGAATAAGAAAATTTTATTGGTAACTTTACTCGCTGTTCTGCCCCTTGGCGCCATGGCGGCGGGGGAAAATAACGTCGGCAGTTGCGGCTGGGGTTCCAAGGTGTTTCAAGGACAACGCGGGCTTCTTCCCCAGATAGGCGCCACCTTGACTAACGGCACTTCGGGTAATCAGACCTTCGCCATCACCTCCGGCACGTCCGGCTGTACCCAGGATGGCCTGGTATCGTCGAACTGGAAGATGGCGATGTTTATCGACGGCAATAAGAAGGTGCTGGCGCGCGACATGTCGATCGGCAGCGGTGAAGCCCTCGAGACGCTGGCGAAGTTGATCGGCGTCAGCGACGCCGACAAAGCGGCGTTCTATCAGGCCGCGAAAAACAACTTTGCGCGGATCTTCACTTCCGCCGACGTCACGACCGAGCAGCTTATGGCTTCGCTCAAGCAGGTGCTGGCGGCAAATAGCGAGTTGACGCAATATTCCCGTCTTATCTAAGCATAAGCAAGTTTTTGAAAATTAGTTTTTGAAAAAAGCACCCGGCGGCATAGTTGCCGGGTGCTTTTGTTTTGCGGTCACCAAACATGCGTATGGTTGTCGCTGCCAAGTACTGGTTTATCCTGTTTCTGTTCGCCGCACCGGCCTGTAAGGCGGCCACACCCGGTTACCCCGACGAACTCATCGCGAACGCGCACGCAAAACAGCTTGCGCAACGCATCGAGTGGCATAATCTTCTCCACTACAAGCCTTATCCGTTCCTGCCCGGCCTGCGCAGCCTCGCCGACGATCCCGCTTTCTTCACGGCAAAAGACGGGAAAACCGATCCGTACGCGGAGCTCGACGCCACCCTTGCGAGCTTTTTTTCGACCGCTGACGACACCGCGGACCATCAGCACCCGCAATGCGCCTTCATCGCGCGCTACCACTGGCTCAAACAGGAGCTGCATTTCGACGCCAAGCGCCTGCCGGAGCAGGCCTGCCCGCGCTTTCGTCAATGGCGCACGGTGCTAGCCCCGCACGGACTTACCCTCGTGTTCCCGGCGGCCTATCTGAATAATCCCGCCTCCATGTACGGGCACACGCTGTTGCGCGTCGACGGCGTCGGCCAGGATGAGCAGACGCGCTTGTTGGCGTATTCCATCAGTTACGCCGCCTTTACCGACGAGTCGAATGGTTTCCTTTTTGCCGTGAAGGGATTGATGGGGGGATATCCCGGGCTCTATTCGATCACGCCGTACTACCTCAAGGTGCGCGAGTACAGCGATATCGAAAACCGCGACGTGTGGGAGTACGGCTTGAATTTATCGCCGGAAGAAGTCGACCGGCTGTTGATGCACCTGTGGGAGTTGCGCACCATCCGCTTCGATTATTATTTCTTCGATGAAAACTGCTCTTACCACTTGCTGGCCCTGCTTGAAGTCGCGCGCTCTTCACTGCGGCTCACGGACCAGTTCCGCTGGTGGGCGATTCCCTCCGATACGGTGCGTGCGATTGTGGCCGAGCCCGGCCTGGTCACGTCCGTGGTGTATCGCCCGTCGCGCGCGACCGCGATCGTTTACCACTCGCGCGGCATGCCGGCGGCGCAGCAGCAGCTTGCGCGCGAGCTTGCGTCAGATCGCGCCACCACCGGCGATGCGCGGCTCAACCGGCTGTCCGCCGCCGAAAAAGCGGCGGTGCTGGAGCTAAGCTACGAGTTTCTCGCCTATAAACAAGACTCGGAGAATACCGCCGAAACCGAGCGCGGCCACCGGCTTTTGCTCGCCCGCAGCGAGGTCGACGCGCCGGTGGCCGCGCCGCGCATCCCGGTACCGGCGGTGCGGCCCGATCGGGGACACGACACCTCGCGCGTGGCGCTCGGCTATGGACGCCAGGCCGGGCAAAACTTTGTCGAGCTTCGCGTACGGCCGACCTATCACGATTTGCTCGACGACCAGGGCGGTTATACCGCGGGCGCGCAGATCCAGTTTTTCGACCTGCGGCTGCGCCAATACCAAGACGCGGCCGGCAAATTGGAATCGTTCATTCCGCTTGACATCGTGTCATTGGCGCCGCGTAATAACTACTTCAAGTCGATCTCGTGGAAAGTCAACGTGGGCTGGAGCCGTCAAATCTTTCCCAATGGCGATAGATCGCTGGTCTTGCGCCTCAACGGCGGCGCCGGGCTGGCCTTCGACTTGGATGCACGCCAAAACGGAAAACAGGTTTTGTATTCATTTGTCGAGGGCACAACCGACGTCGACCACAAGTTCGACCAAGGCTATGCCGCGGGTCTGGGCGTCACCGCCGGCATTCTGGCGGAGGTACTGCCGTCATGGCGCGTGGATTTTTATGCCAAGGGCACGCGCTTCGGCGTAGGCGACGAGCACAGCGCGGGCGAAGTCGGCTTGCGGCAGCAGCTTTCGCTGTCGCGCCGGAGCGCATTGCGGCTCGAGGCCGCGCGCGAGCACAGCTTCGATATCTACCAGAACCGCGCCACCCTCTACTGGCAGCTCTATTTTTAAATGCGCGCCGTCGCCGCATTTATCCTGCTGCTCGCGCTCGGCGCGTGCAATGGCGCGTTCTATCAGCCGCTTCCCGTGCATCTGCGGACGCCGGACGATATCGGCCTGCAATACGAGGATCTTTATCTCACCAGCAGCGATGGCGTCCGGCTGCACGCCTGGTGGCTGCCCGGGAAAAAACCGGTCGCCGGCACGGTGCTGTTTCTGCACGGCAATGCCGAGAACATCAGCACCCATATCGGCAGCGTCTATTGGCTCCCGGCGCAAGGGTTCAATATCCTGCTGCTTGACTACCGGGGCTATGGCGAATCGCAAGGCAATCCCACGCCCACGGGTGTGCAAATCGACGCTGAGAGCGCGCTGCGCTTCCTGGTGGAAGAGCGCCGCGAAAACCGCCTGGTCGTCTTCGGCCAAAGCCTCGGCGGCGCGGTTGCCATTCCGGCGGTGGCGCAAAGCGCCTACCGCGCGCACATCGCCGCGCTCGTCGTCGAGAGCGCCTTTTCCAGTTATCGCTTGATCGCCAGGGAGAAGCTCGCCAGTTTTTGGCCGACCTGGCCGCTGCAATATCCGCTTTCCTGGTTCGTGTCCGATGCCTATAGCCCGCTCAAGTTCATCGCCCGGATCAGCCCTATCCCGTTGCTAATTATTCATACCAAAGAGGATCAAGTTATTCCCGTCACCCACGCACCGATCTTATTTGCCGCGGCGCAAGAACCAAAACAACTATGGATAATAGAGCGAGCTAAACATATTCGGGCATTTAATAATCCGGAGTGGCGCGCACGGCTCGTCGCCTACTTGGAACAGGTGCTGAAAAAATAGCGGCCCTGGCTTTTTCAGCCAGGGCCGCTTACCTAATTAAATTCTTAATTAGGGCTCCCAGCAACTACATACGAAAAACCATGTTAAGTTGAAGGGAATTCACAGTATCACGTACGACATATTCACCGCGCAATTGAATCTTTTTGTCAAACCAGTATCCGACGCCGACGCCAAACATCAAACCACTATCATCTCCCAAATCGAAGCCAAGGCGCCCCAGCACATCAACTTGCGGACTGGCCGAATAACGCACCACCCCGGCCGCCCATAATCCTTTATCTTTGACCTCAACAGGCACGGTTACAGTTATCCCCAAAACGGTTGCGGTAACGTTCCCTTTCATGTTGCCGGTATCCATATATCCAACCTCGCCGGCGAAGTTGACTTTATTATTTCTCACCCCAAGATTACCAAACTCGTATCCTCCAAAAAACTGGAAGCCGGTGCCGCTAACGTCAAGCTTCGCACCGAATTCGGAAACGGACGCGGAATTATGGCTTAAGCCTCCGCCGAAATAGAGCGGCTCTTGAGGAGGGGCAGCCATTGCTACCAGCGGTAGCGAGCAAAGCACAATAATTAACGAAAGAACTTTCTTCATTTTGATCTTCTCCCATGCTAGTTTAAGCAATGTTATAGACATCCTATCCAACTGTAGCATGTGCCAGCTAATATTCCAGGGTTTATACTTAGACTTATTCTAAGTTTATACTTCCGAATGTAGCGAGGAATCTGACTGCCGTGGCACTACCTTAAGCACCTTTGATCGAGGACACGGCGTTAAGGAGCAACGAGTAGCCCGCATGAAGCGACAGCGAAATGCGGGGGGCGCACCGACGGCACCGTCCATCCCCGGATTCCGCTCCGCTTCATCCGGGCTACAAACTTGAGTCGCCACGAAGTCTACGCTTTAAGGTAGCGCCATGGGAATCTGAGCTGAAATGGATTTCGGCAAGCGATTACCGGCGGTCGTCGGCCCGGTCCGCGATCGGCGGATGATAAATTATTTGCACGGTATTCCCGTCCGGATCGAGACAATAAAAACTACGGGCGCCGTCGCGGTGGGTGCGCAACTCTTGCACGAAAGTGACCCCCTGCGCCTTAAAAAACCTGTACCAGTCATCGACCTGATCGATGCGTTTTATAATAAAACCGATGTGATCCAGGCGCTGCTCTTTGTCCGCGGCGGAATTTACCGCCGTACGATGCAGCGCGAGATTATCCTGGCCGCTGGTTAAATATATATTATCCGGGTCCGGACGCCATTCCACGCGCATGCCGATCAGCTCAGTGTAGAAGTGTTCGCACGCCTCCAGATTTCTGACGCGCAATGCGATATGCCGCAAACCTAAGGTTGATTCAGGCCGTTTCACCGACCATCCCCGGAATATTCAGTTAACGGCTGCACTTGCGCTCCCCTTATGGCGAAGACAAAGTAGGGAGAATTATACCAAATGCCGTCTCCCGCGCCGTGGTCCATGCCGCCTCGCCAAATAGGCGTTGAATAACAAGCGGTAACGCCACGGTGCCGGCGGACAATAGACGGTCATGAAATGCCTGGAGGGTAAAATCCGCCGCATCGGCGCGCAAATGGTCGCGCAATGCATTGATGAGCGCCCAACCGGTGGCATAGCTTAGCGGCACTGTCGGCGATTTGCTGTACCACATTAGATCGGCATAGGCCTGCGCATAGGGAAACCCCAAATCACTTACCATGCGCTCCGCCGCCGCCGCCAGACTCAAGCCGCGTGTTTGAATTTCGATATCAATCATAATGCGCAACGCGCGCCACAAGCGGTCCTGCAACAACAAAAAGTGTTGTTCCGGGCGCGATAAGAATCCCTGCTCTTGCATCAATTGCTCGCAGTACAACGCCCAACCTTCATATAAAGTCGCGGACGCATTCAGCAAGCGCGGCAGGCTGCGCCCGGCCGGATTTAAATTGGCGCTGACAAACTGCAAATGATGCCCCGGCCAGGCCTCATGCACACAGGTGTTCATGATGCCGGCATTATTATGCTCAGCCAATTGCCCGGCATCGGCCGGCGGCGTGACGTAGTAATAACCCTGCTGCGCCGGATCATTGGGCGACGGCTCGCTGTAAGCCGCGAACGGTATTTGGTGCCGTAAAAATACCGGCGTCTCCACCACCTCTAACGCCTCGTATTGCGGCAGGGTCACTAAATTTTTTTCCGAGACAAAAACACGCGCGGCCTGCATATGGTGGCGGTAAACCCCGAGTAAGTTTTCCGGCTGCGGATGATCCGCCTTGATACGCCGGCTGGCGGCGGCGATATCGTCATTACCGAATAATTTTTTGCAGGCGGTCTTTAAATCGCTTTGAGTTTTGGCAAAAAGCTCTTTCCCGAACTCATAAAGTTGTTCCGCGTCGATGTCCAAAAAATGCCGGCGCCGGAGCGCTGCGTTAAAATACGCCGGGCCGCAGGCAAAATCGCCCCGCGCCTTCTCGCCAATCTCTTGTTCCAAAAACTGCGCATAATCCAACAACGACTGCGCAGCGTTGGGCAACGCTTTCTCCAACCCGGCAACAGCGGCGTCGGCCAATTTTGGATGTGATCGAAGATCGCGAATGAATTCCGCGCCGCGGCGCGCGGACACAATCGCCGCGCCTAGCCAGACGCTTGGAATACGTTCGGCTTTGTCGCGCAAATATTCACGCGCGCCGGCTAAATGATCGGAAACGGCGGCGAGGCGGGCACTTAAGCTCGCGGCAAAATCCGGCACCGGGCGAATCAGCAATTGATAAATCGCATTGATGGGCAGGAATCGCTCCGGATCGATATGGTACTGCTGGATTTCCAGCAAAAACTGGTTCTGCAAGTGGGCGGCGCTGCACAAAATATCGAAATCCAATTTCTGGTCGGGATTCAGGCGATCTTTATCGATGTCATCTAAGCCGATGATGAGTTCATTGTTAAGGCAAATTACCGCGGCATGCGCATCCTCGTTATAAGGGGTGAGCAAATGCGCGTAATCCGGGACGCCGGCTTGCACCGCCGCTTCCGGATAATAGCGGAACCAGACGCGATAATAATCGCGTAAAATTTGTTCAAACGCAGGGCCTGCTGATAATCCTTCGGTCATAAGCGCGGTCTTATACCTGCTTGTCGACCTCAATGATTTCAAAATCATGGGTGATCGACGCGGTCTTGGCGAGCATAATCGAAGCGGAGCAATATTTTTCCGCGGATAAATGAATCGCGCGCTCAACCTGAGCCGGATTCAGCCCTTTACCGCTTACGACGAAATGCACGTGAATGCGGGTAAACACCTTGGGATCGGTTTCCGCGCGCTCCGCCTCGATATGGGCGACACAATCCATCACTTGCTGGCGCGCCTTATTGAGGATATACACAACATCAAACGCGGTGCACCCGCCCATACCGATCAGCACGACTTCCATCGGCCGCGCGCCACGGTTGCGCCCGCCCGCGTCCGGCGGGCCGTCCATAAGCACGGTCTGGCCGCTTTCGTTCTCGCCGGTGAAGCTTACGCCGCCGGTCCATTTAATGGTTACTTTCATATTCTAAACAACTCTTGCAATTTTTTTCCCGGCTCCGGGGCCGTCATAAATGCCTCGCCCACGAGAAATGCGTGCACGCCATGCCGGCGTAGGCGCGCTACATCCTCGGGAGTATGGATGCCGCTTTCGGTAATGACAATGCGGTCCTTGGGAACCTGAGGCAACAACGTCAGCGTGGTTTCCAGCCGCGTTTCGAAGGTACGCAGATCGCGATTATTGATGCCGATCAAGCGGGTATGCAACTGCAACGCCCGCTCCAGTTCATCGGCGGTGTGCACTTCAACGAGCACGTCCATGCCTAGCTCCGCGGCTAAGACGGCGAGCTCGCGCAGCTGCGGATCGCCCAACACCGCGACGATCAGCAATATGCAGTCCGCGCCGAGGCAACGGGCCTCGTAAACCTGGTACAGGTCGATAGTGAAATCTTTGCGCAGCACCGGCAGGCCGCATGCCGCTCGCGCCTCCTGCAGATGCGCATCGGCGCCCTGAAAGAAATCGACGTCCGTAAGCACGGACAGGCAAGTCGCGCCGTGACGCTCGTAATCGCGCGCGATCTCGCCCGGCCGGAAATCCGGCCGCAGCACACCTTTGCTCGGCGACGCCTTCTTGACCTCGGCGATAACCGCCGGCCGCCCTTGCTGCACGCGTTGCTCGAGAGCACCCGCGAAATTCCGCGGCGCAGGCGCGGTCTCCACGCGCCTGGAAAGTTCTTTCAGCGGCACGTGTTCGGCGCGGGCGCGGATTTCCTCGCCCTTGCGCGCGAAGATGCGCCGCAGGATGTCGGGATCGCCGGTCATGGGCGTTGCCCCAATTCCCCGGCGATGTATGCGGGATAGGATGGGTAGTTAAGCATCCGCACCGCCTTATTTGGCGTGACGGCGTGTATAAGCAACGAACTCATCCAGCTTGGCGCGCGCCGCGCCGCTCTCGATCGTGTCGCGCGCAAGGCCGACGCCGTCCGCGATCGAGCCGGCGATACCGGCCGCATAGAGCGCCGCGCCGGCGTTTAGTATGACGATGTCCCGCTCGGGGCCACGGCGGTTGGCCAGCACGGCCAGCACCTTTTCCTTGGACGCCGCGGCGTCGGCTACTTTGAGTGCCTCACCGTCGTATACCGGCAAACCGAACTGTTCGGGATGGATGGTGTATTCCCGTATCTCGTTATTGACGAGCTCCCCCACCAGCGTCTCGCCCGCGAGGGACACCTCGTCGAGGCCGTTCGTTCCGTATACGACCAGCACGTGACGGCTCCCGAGGCGTTGCAGCACGCGCACCTGAATCCCCACGAGGTCCGGATGAAATACGCCCAACAGCTGATTCGGCGCGCCCGCGGGGTTGGTCAGCGGACCCAGGATATTAAAAATCGTGCGCACGCCGAGCTCCTTGCGCACCGGCGCCGCGTGCTTCATGGCCGCATGATGGTTGGGCGCGAACATGAAGCCGATGCCCGTCTGCGCGATGCATTCGGCCACCTGCGCCGGCGACAGATGAATGTTCACGCCGAGCGCTTCGAGCACGTCCGCGCTGCCGGACTTGCTCGACACGCCGCGCCCGCCGTGCTTGGCCACGCGCGCACCGGCGGCGGCGGCGGCGAACATGGAAGCCGTGGAAATATTGAAGGTATGCGCGCCGTCTCCCCCGGTGCCGACGATGTCCAGTAAGTGCTCTTGCTGCGGCACCGCCACCTTGGTGGCGAACTCGCGCATGACCTGCGCCGCGGCGGCGATCTCGCCGATCGTCTCCTTCTTTACGCGCAGCCCGATAATGAGCGCCCCGGTCATTACCGGCGACACCTCGCCGCTCATCATGGCGCGCATCAACCCAAGCATCTCCTCGTGAAAGATTTCACGGTGCTCGATTATGCGCTGCAGCGCCTCTTGCGGAGTGATAGACATATAGCCTCCTCGATCTCGTTACCGTCAGTGATTATTGCTCATGCCGTCATGA
>DATGVQ010000228.1:0-1507 GCA_035300145.1 Acidiferrobacterales bacterium
GATTTACGGCGCGTACTTTGGCGCAATTCATCGCATGCATCGCGGTCGGATCGCTGAGGCTTTTGAACTGTTGGACCAGTCGGAGACGGTCGCGAGACACATCGATGATCCTTTGCAGCGCTTCAGAGCCATCCTCTTCCACGGCCTGTGCCGCCTGTGGACGTGGCAGCCGCGCGAGGCAATGCGGGGCTGGTCGCAAGGGATCCGAGAACTCGGGTTGACGCCCGGAGGGCTGCAACACCGAATGCTTAGCTGGTGCAGTGGACTGGCGGCTGTACAACTCGCCGATCTGGACCTGGCACGCCATCATCTTGAAAGCGGTCCGCGGATTCTGCTCGAGGGTCAAATCGCCTTTTACGCAGGCCAATGGGAGGGGGCCGCAGAGATTCTTACGCGCGGTGCTGAGCGCATGCGTCAAGCGGGCGCGCGCGCTCTTCTTTGCGAATTTTTATTCTGGCTGTCACGAGTGATGCGCGAGCGTGGGCAGCACCTCGATGCCGAAGCACTTCTAAACGAAGGATGGGAGATCGCCCGCTCGGCGGACGCCCAACTGCTCACGATGCACTTTCTGCCTGAGCTGGCATCCCTGCAGGTTGCCATGGGGCGCGCTGACGCGGCTCTTCCGCTTCTTGAGCGCTGTCGCGACATCATCGCGGGAGGTGAGGAATGGTTTGGCCTAACCGGACTCTTGGCCCGGGCGGAGGGTGAATTTGCCGCGTCTCAGGGAGATCTGGAAGCTGCGATGAACCATCTCAGCCGCTCAGAAGAAATCTTCAGAACGTACTCGCTGCCGTGGGAGCTGGCCGGAACATTAGAATCGTGGGCGAAGGCGGCCTACGCAAAAGGCGATCAGCAAATCGCCAATGACAAAAAAGCAGCCGCCCTGGCCATCTATCGCAGCCGCGAGGCCGGGCAACCATGGATCGATTCTCGAGCAGCTACTCGCGATCATGTGTGTGGCGCCCGCGGTTCAGGTCCACCTCGGAATATCTTCCGCAAGCAAGGCGAGTATTGGGCGATTTCGTTCGGCGATGCCGAGTTCAACCTGAAGGACTCCAAGGGGCTGCACTACATCGCGCATCTGCTTCGCAATTCTGGACAACAGGTATCGTCGGTTGATCTGGCCGCCCTCACCAACCCGCACGCTCCCGAAATCGCAATCAGAGCGCCGCTCTCAATGAGCCAGGTACCGATTCCCGCACGGATTTGGGCGACGCTGGAGAAATTCTCGACGCGAACGCCACGATGCA
This sequence comes from Acidiferrobacterales bacterium, assembly GCA_035300145.1. Taxonomy (GTDB): domain Bacteria; phylum Pseudomonadota; class Gammaproteobacteria; order Acidiferrobacterales; family DATGVQ01; genus DATGVQ01. The sequence continues at coordinate 1,251 of DATGVQ010000228.1, forward strand.
ATACAAACACCGGCTCGAGGACTTGCGAGAAGAGATCGAACGCGGGCAGCGCACGAACGATCCCGGCACAGTGGAAAAAGCCCGCGCCGAGTTCGACGCGATACTAGAGCAACTCGGGGCTGCTACCGGCCTGCGTGGACGCGGGCGAAGAGCAGCCTCGCATCGCGAACGCGCTCGCGTGATGGTCACCAAGCGGATCAAGGCCGCAATCGAGAATATCCGCGCATCAAATCCGACCCTCGGTCGGCATCTCGCAA
>DATGVQ010000229.1:0-4733 GCA_035300145.1 Acidiferrobacterales bacterium
TTCTGCTTTTGGCCGCGCTAAGCGTATCTGTCCGTCCAATGCACCACTCGCTGCCTATTCACAGGATGTCTTTATAAACGTGCTGATCTCACTAGGCGAGGTGAATATCACTGACGCGCGATCACCCCGCATCCCGGCACCGACGATCGCGGGTCTGCCTGTGGCAGGGCCGTCAGCGCTTGAGTCCGTCTTGAACCGAAGATTGAACTCCCAAAACTTGTGTACCTGACCGTCAGCGGTAGTAACGAAATAAGTGTCACCGCAATAACGTAATGCGGTTACCCGATCTTTAGGGTTGTCTTCTTTTAGGCTCGATTTACTCCCCCCCATCATCATGCCCATCCCAGATGCCTGTATTTTAGGGGCTTTGCCTTCGCCGACAGCCCGTAGGTAGGCAATTAAATCTTGGCGGGCTTTGGCGTCCTTGATACCGGGGAAGGTCATGCCGTTACCAGGAACGAAGCGCTCCGGATTGCTAAACCATTTATCCAGTGTTTCCTCATTCCAGACGATGCCCGATTTTTTCAGCGCGTCGGAGTAGCGCGGAAACCCGCGGGCTGTGCCCGCCTTGCTTCCCCAGACATGGGCGAGACTCGGTCCTGTCATGTGATGGTCTGGTTCCGTGGAGTGACAAGCCATGCACGCCTGGAATTGAGACGCCCCGCGTGCCGGGTCCCCGGCAGCCGTGGCTGGATGAGCACGGATCAGTAACAACCATGCAAGCACTATAACGGAAGTACAACTACGTCCTCGAATCATATCCCTCTACCTCACGATAAGTCGGTGCAGTCCCGTATTGGATCTCCGATCAACAGAAGGAAAGAATACTGCTGTCTTGCGTGGAGACTCACTCGGGGTATCGTTAGGGGATGGCGCAGTTACATTTGCGCAGTCCTGCGGTTTCTCCTAGAGCGCCACCTTCGTTGCTGACCAGGTTTTGGCTGCCACTTAGCCTCCACCTGCCTAGATCGGCGTACCAATCCCGGCGGTGCGCAGCGCACCTTCGTTCGGGCCGCGATCAGCGCAGCAATCCACAAGCTTGCCGTTAACGGCAACGGCGGGAACGCTGCGGATACCATAGCGTTTTGCTTTCTTCGCAACATCCGGCTTGTGCATATCGAGGATTTCCACGTCACACGACGGACACGCGATCCGGTTGATCAGAACGATGGTGTCTTCGCATACCGCGCATCCGGCGCTGAAGACTTCAATTTTCCGAGTTGTAGGCATAGAGCCTCCTTAATGCGCCTCGGACTGTGGTGTGCCCCCTGCTGAGGCGCAGGCAGGGCAGGGGGAGGTGGGTGTAATTTTCTTCCGCATCGTCATGACGATGGCCACGATCAGTAAGGCGATTCCAGCGGCGGTGAGCCAGGTGAGATCGGCAAGAAACTTGCCGATCATGATGACTGCTGAAGCCGCGAGGCCCATCATCAAGGGGAGCCAACGCCCACTCCGTCGTGTCTGTATCATCAAAACGCCGATAGCGAGCGCAAGGAAAATCACGGTCAGGGGCAGCAAGTAAGGCGTATAGTCGACGAAACCCAACCCTAACGCACCGAGCAGAGCGGTATAAGCGGGCAGACATAACGGACACACGAGCTTCGGCAGCAACGCGGTTCCGATCGCCGGGAAGGACGCCATCATCGTTTGCCAGCGGCCCTTGGTGATGGCTGTCGTATGTATCGAAGCACCCTTACGCAAAGCCGAACAGATTAATTCGAAGGGCGGAGTACGCACGAAACGTCCATTATCGTCGGAATAGACGCGGCACGAGGCCGCGGTGTTACTGGGATTGGCGTCAACGATATCCTTGCCGTTTACGAGAATTGTCGGGGAGCCGAACCCATGTACATGTGCGGGGCTCTCTTGCGTGCCACGCTCCCATTCGCGCCACCTGGCCGAGACCCCGGTCTCGGCAAACGCCTTAATCAGTAAAGACCGTGTCGCGGCGACGTTCGGGCAGTCGGCGTCATAGATTAACTCGACATTCATCGTCAATGTTCCTCGCGCTCGAGCGCCTCCAAGATGGGGCACTCGCTCATTGGTCCTTTCCCGCGGCACGCTACGGCAAGCTTGTCCAATGCGTCCTTGATCCGGTTAAGCTCCTCGATCTTCTGATCCACGGTCGTCATTTTCTGACGCGCACGCTGGCGGATGTCGCCGCAGGTCGTGCCGGGCCGCATGCGTAACGACAGCAGTTCCTCGATCTCGCTAAGAGAGAATCCCAAGGTTTTTGCCTGCCTGATGAACCGCAGCCTGCGGACGGCCTCGTCGGAATACACGCGATAACCGGAAGGGGCCCGCTGCGGCCGTGGCAGTAGTCCGCGCCGCTCGTAATAGCGAATGGTTTGGACTTTTACCCCGCCTTGATTAGCAAGTTTCCCGATCGTTAATGAGCCCGCGTTGGCCATATTTCCTCCGCGCCTGTACCGAAAGTATAAACCCTATACCTAAGGATAGAGTCAAGGCAAAGGCGCCTTAGGCCCCACCTATACCTAGGCTCGTCCGTGGCCGATAACTAATTGCTACCGTTATGGCGAGGATTCAGAATCAAGATCACGATAGCCGAACATAGCTAAAGCTCATGCGATATCCTGCAGCTCGCTGATTGGACATGCTGCCCTAGCCGTAGTTCATTGAGCAAAAAAAAGCGCCCTAAGGCACTACAAACGATTCATTCCTCCGCGTCCGACTCTAAAATAAAGGGACTGCTTCTTCTGGGTAGTGGGTCAGTTTGAAGGTTAATCGTCGTCATCGCCTTGCCATGCTTCTCGTCCTTCCTTGATAAGGAATCCGACGATGACAAGCGATGTAACGCCGTCCACCCACCATGCGCCCAAAGCCAATTGCGCTATAAGCCCTACCACGATGGCGAATGAGAGATAGCCGCAGGTGATGGATTCGACCGCGTCTGCGCGTAATGCCCGGCTCCCGATCTGCGCCGCTATCCGCAGTTTGGCCTTCGCGAGAAAAACCATGATGGGGATCGCCGCGACTGTGAGACCAAGACCAACCGCCGAGAACTCTTGGCCCTCGCGGTTCCACAGAGCCCATGCCGCGCTGCCGACGACGTAGATGGCCAAAGCAAATAGAAGGGCGCCGCCGATCTTGCTTGCCCTATGCTCTATCTTTTCCGAGAACTCCTCGCCATGCCTTATCTCGACCGTGAGCCGCCAGAGCAGCACGACCGCCGAGAGCAGTTCGATAACGCTGTCTGCGCCAAAGGCGATTAGCGAGAGGCTGTGCGCGGCGATGCCCGACCAGATAGCAACGACGGCCTCTATCGCCATCCACGCGGCCGTTAGCCACTCAATCCGGAATGCTGCTTGAACGAGGGCGCTGCGGTCAGGTTGCATCGCCGCGCTGGTCATTTTCGGCGGCCTCTCATTCGTCCACGATCCGCACATATCCTGCCGCGCCCATAGCTTATCCGTACGCCCCAGCGGCCATAGCCGGGGTTAGGCGGGCGGACGTTGAGTCGTTTCTGTGCCATACGACAGTATGGCATGAAACGTCGGCGCTTTCATCGCGTGTCAATGGCTGTTAACTTTCAAGCTGACCCATTACCTTCTTCTGCTAAGTCTGTTACGAGCAAATAGAACTGTCCGGTTCTGTAGCAAATAGATTGTCCGCTTTTTGTATTGCGTGGGGAAGTGCGCGCGGGGCGTAGCCCGTAGCGCACTTCCTCAACGCGCGGCGGCCTTCAATCCTGGTTTCTGCCATACTCCCTGAACATCGTAGAGCGACAGTTGTCGCGGGCCATGGAAGACGGCAAGCAGCTGGTCCAGGTACCGATGCACCCGCACTCTTGCCTTGACGTAATGGCAGCGGTGGCGGTCGGCGGGAATCTGCAGGGTTAGTCCTTCGAAGCGCACACAGTTGTCGTTGCCCGCGTTCGAACTGCTCGCACAGGATGTCGTCCAGATCGCCGCCGATCCACGCCACGAAGGCGCTACCTTCTTCCATGGCCGGCTGCATGAACTCCTGGTTGAAGGCCGGCAGATAGACCGCGGCCAGATACCGGTTGGCCGCCTCCATGTCCGTCACCCCGGCCAGCGCCAACTCCTTGGGCAACCGGTCCTGATGGGTACGGAAGGCCCGCTCCGAGCGCCCCTGCGCCTGCGGGGAATAGGCCGCGATCATCGCCCAGGTGTCCCATGGCCCGCCCAAACTGTGTTGGCTTGTTCTTGTCGACCGGGCCGCCCGCCTGCGGCGTATGCCATGAGTTCCTGCCGCGGTCGCTGTAGAACGAACTGAACAGTCCGCGTTTGTCGATGACCTCCTGGCCGCGCTTCCGGAAGCTGCTTTGCGTGCCTTCCGAAGCTTCGAAAAACATGGAGTAATGCTCGCTGGTGGCATCGTCCATGGTGACGATGAGATCCCAATGCGTCCGCTTCAAATTGCACCCCCTTTGGGAGGCACCCTAAACCGGACAGATCACGTGCTAGAAACCCGGACAGGTCATTAACTCTCTACATTGGAAGAGGCCGGTATTGACTTTTGCAAAGAAGTTCCATTAAAGTATGCGCGACAGGGAAAGAGACTGGTTTGACTTTTGTAAATAAAGTACCCCTGAAGTAGCGCCACACCCTGGCCGTTACTGGGCGGAGGGGGAGCCTGTCAAGACGGGAGGCGCTCATTAAGCTTTATTCATTAAAGCTTTCAAGATGAAGTTCCTAATGTTTCATGGAGGAGGACATCATGTGTAGTAAATCATTGTGTAGATTGCAAAA